>NZ_JBFUCJ010000002.1:0-151102 GCF_056405295.1 Variovorax sp. P1_H2
CCCCCGAGGGGGCCGCAGGCCGCCTTGGGGCGGCCCGGCGCCGGCCTGGGCCGGCCCCCACGCTCCCTCACTGCGTGTGGTCGCTGCCCCCCGAGGGGGGCCGCAGGCCGCCTCGGGGCGGCCCGGCGCCGGCCTGGCCAGCCCCGGTCTTCCACCGGCGCGCAGCGCCAAGTCCTTGATTCAAAAGAGATTTCGCGCGTGTTCCCACGCAGCGGAATAGTCTGCGGCCCGGCGCTGCGGCGGGATCCAATGGCACATCTTTTCCGAAGTGCCGCCCCGCCAACCCCTCTCATCCCTCCAGGAGTCTTCATGCTGTTTCACCCGCGCCTCAAATCCATTGCCACGGTCGCTGTGGCAGTGATGCTCGCGCTGCCCRCTTCCCACGCACAAGACAGGATCAAGCTGAAAGCCGTCGGCCAGCCGCTGGCCACCGGGCTGATCCAGAAGAACAAGGAGCAGCCGTTCTTCGAGAACTTCGCAAGCAGGACCGGACTGCCGATCGACGTCGACTACAAGCCCATCGACACGCTGGGCATCAAGGACACCGAGCAGCTGCGCGTGATGAAGGCGGGGCTGTTCGACATCGTGTCGCTGCGCGTGTCGCAGAACTCCCGCGACGAGCCCACCATCCTGGGGCTCGACCTGGTGGGCGCGGCGCCGGACTACGCCACGGGCCGCAAGGTGGCCAAGGCCTACTTCGATACCGCGGATGCGCGCCTGCAGGCGCAGTTCGGCGTCAAGCTGCTCGGGGTCTGGCCTTTCGGTCCGCAGATCCTCTTCTGCAAGAAGCCGGTTGCCAAGCTGGCCGACATCAAGGGCATGAAGGTGCGCGTGTACGACCAGAACCTGGCCAAGTTCATCGAGATGGTGGGCGGCACGCCGGTGCCGGTGTCGTTCGCCGATACGCACCAGTCGCTGTCGCTCGGCGTGGTCGATTGCGCGATCACCGGACCGAGCTCGGCCAACTCGGCAGGTTGGCCGGAAGTGACGACGCATCAGATGGCGATCGGCTTCCAGATGGCGCTCAACGGCTACGGCATGACCTTGAAGTCATGGAACGCGCTGGCGCCCGACCAGCAGGCGAAGCTCAAGAAGGCCTTCGACGCCCTGACCGACGACGTCTGGAAGTACTCCGAAGAGCTTTTCCAGGACGCCCTGAACTGCAATGCGGGCAAGGACCCGTGCACCACCGGCAAGAAGTTCAACCTCGTCAACGTGCCGGTCACGCCGGCTGACATCGAGCTGGTGCGCAGCGCCGTGACCAAGGTGTCGTTGCCGGTGTGGGCCGAGGTGTGCGACAAGTCCAACCCCACCTGCTCGAAGACCTGGCAGGCGACGGTGGCACCGGTGCTGGGGCTGAAATGAACAGCCGCGCCATGACGAGCGACCGGCGGCCCATCGCAGCGCCCACCGGGAAGGTGGCGCCCGCCGGGCATGTCGACTTCAAGGCGCGCATGGAGACGGTGCTGGCCACCGCCTTCGGCGCGATCTTCCTGGGCCTGGCGGTGATCGTCACCATCGAGACCCTTTCGCGAAAGTTGTTCAACGTTTCGCTGCAAGGGGCCGACGAGCTGGGCGGCTATGCGCTGGCCGTGGGTTCGACGATCGCCTTCAGCCTGGCCCTGCTGGGGCGCAACCACATCCGCGTCGACGTCTTCCACGAGAAGTTCCCGTCGCGCGTGCAGGCGCTGCTGAACTGGATCTCGATCGTCTCGCTGGCTGCCTTCGCCCTGTTCATCGCCTGGGTGGCGTTCAAGGTGATCCAGGACACGATGGCCTACCGCAGCACCGCGCAGACGCCCTGGGCGACGCCGCTCATCATCCCGCAGGGCGTCTGGTACGCCGGGCTGGTGATCTTCGCGCTGGTGGCCTGCGCCCTGGCATGGCGTGCGACGCTGCTGCTGCTGCGCGGCGACATCGCCACGCTCAACAGCGACTTCCATCCGAAAAGCGCGAAGGAAGAGCTGAAGGAGGAACTCGACGACCTCAAGGTGCGCCAGGCGGCCGAAGGAGCGGCAGCATGAACATCGCACTGGTCGGACTCGCGTTCTTCTCGATGCTCGCCCTGATGCTGGCGGGCATGCCGATCGCCGTCTCGATGGCGGCGGTCGGGATCATCGGCGGCATCGCCGCCTATGGCGTCCCCTTCATGGACTCGATCGCACCGGTGGTGTGGGGCGTGCAGAACGAAGCCCTGCTGACCTCCGTGCCGCTGTTCGTGCTGCTCGGCGAACTGCTGCTGCGCTCCGGTATCGCGGACCGCATGTACATCGCGTTGTCGGCCTGGCTCGGCCGCCTGCCGGGCGGGCTGCTGCACACCAACATCGGCAGTTGCGCGCTGTTCGCGGCAACCTCCGGCTCGTCGGTCGCCACCGCTGCCACGGTCGGGACGGTGGCATTGCCCTCGCTGCAGAAGCGCGGCTACCCGATGCGCGCCTCGCTCGGCAGCCTGGCGGCCGGCGGAACGCTCGGCATCCTGATTCCGCCGAGCGTGAACATGATCGTCTACGGGTCGCTCACCAACAACTCGATCGGCAAGCTGTTCATCGCCGGCATCATCCCGGGCCTTCTGCTCACGCTGTGCTTCATGCTCTGGATCGCCGTCTCGAGCCTGGCCAGCGGCAAGGCGATGCGCGAGCCGAAGGTGCCGCTCGACGAACGGCTGCGCGTGCTCGTGCACCTGATCCCGCCGATGGTGGTGTTCGGCATCGTGATGGGCAGCCTGTACTTCGGGATTGCCACCGCGGCGGAGAGCGCCGCGCTGGGCGTGATGGCGGCGCTCGGCTTCGTCTGGCAGTCGGGCAAGCTGAACCGGGAGCTGCTGCGCAACTGCTGTGTCTCGACGGCGCGCGTGAGCGGCATGATCCTGCTGATCGTCGCGGCGGCCTTCATCCTGAACCTGACGGTGAGTCTCACCGGCGTCGCCGAGGCGATGACGAAGTGGGTCGCGGGACTGGGCCTGTCGGCCACCGGCCTGATCCTCGCGCTGATCGTCTTCTACCTGATCCTCGGCATGTTCATGGACGTGCTGTCGATGCAGGTCGCGACGATCCCGATCACCTACCCGATCGCGACCGCGATCGGCGTCGACCCGATCTGGTTCGGCATCTTCATCGTGCTGATGTGCGAGCTGGGACTGATCACGCCGCCAGTGGGCATGAACCTGTTCGTCGTCCACGGCATCCGCCCGGACAAGGGCGGCATCGAGGACGCGATCTACGGGGCCTTGCCCTATGCGCTGATCATGATCCTGTTCACGCTGCTGCTGATGGCCGTGCCGCAGCTGGTGACCTGGCTGCCGGCGCACATGTGAGGCCACGATGAACAGTCCGCTCTGGCAACTCACGGCGACGCAGCTCGTGGCCGGCTTTCGCGATGCGTCGTTCACGCCGACCCAGGCGCTTCGGGCCTGCATGGCGCGCAGCGCCGAAGTCAACCCGCGGCTGAATGCGCTCATCACGCTCGACGGCGAAGGTGCGGCGCATGCCGCCGAGCAAAGCAGCGCGCGCTGGCGCCAAGGCCGGGCGCTCGGCGCGCTCGACGGAGTGCCCGTCACCATCAAGGACAACCTGCAGGTGCGGGGCCTGCCGACCCACTGGGGCAGTCGTGCCCTCGGCGGACTCACCGCCGAGCAGGACGAGCTTCCGGTCGCCAGGCTGCGCGAAGGCGGCGCGGTGATCTTCGGCAAGACCAACGTGCCCGAGTTCACGATGCAGGGCTACACCGACAACCCGGTGTTCGGCCCCACGGGCAATCCGTGGAACCCGGCGCTCACGCCGGGCGGCTCATCGGGTGGGGCGGTGGCGCTGGTGGCCGCCGGCGGATGTCCGATCGCCCTGGGCACCGACGGCGGTGGCTCGATCCGAAGGCCCGCCTCGCACACCAACCTGGTCGGCTTCAAGCCTTCCCGGGGGCGGGTGCCGCGCGGCGGCGGATTGCCGCCGATCTTTCTCGACTTCGAGGTGGCGGGGCCGATTGCGCGCAGCGTGGCCGACGTCGAGGCGATGATGCGGGTGATCGGCCGCGGCGCGATGGAGGAGGGCCGTTCGCCGGGTGCGCGCATTCTCTTCATACCGCGCTTCGGCGATCACCCCGTCGATCCGCAGATCGCGGCGTTGACCGCGGCGGCGGCTCGGCGGCTCGCCGCGCTGGGCCACGCGCTCACGACGGCGCAGGACTTCGATATGGTCGAGGCGGTCAATGAACGCTGGCCGCTGCTGGCCCAGGTGGGCCTGGCATGGCTCGTTGCGCACCCGCAGGCGCTCTCTGGCCGGCCCTTCGATGCTTCGCTGTTCGGCCCGGTGATGCAGGCGAATGCCGAAGCCGGCCGCAAGGCCGCCGCTTCCGATCTGTTCGACCTGCTGTTCGAAGCGGAGCGGCTGCGCAATGCGCTGTCGCGCCTGTTCGACCGATACGACTTCCTGTTGACGCCGGCGGCGGCTGCGCTGCCGTGGCCGGCGAATCAAACGCATCCGTCGCGCATCGACGGGCGCGAGGTCGGGCCGCGCGGGCATGCGGTGTTCGCGGGCTTCGCGAATGCAGTCGGCCTGCCGGCCATTGCGCTGCCCTGCGGCTTCGCGGACGGCATGCCGGTCGGCATGCAGCTGGTGGCCCGCGAAGGCGCGGACGACGCGCTGCTCGCGCTGGCCCGCTCGATCGAGGAAGCCCATCCATGGCAGCGCTTCCCCGTGCTTTGACGGCGTCGGCAGGCGTGCCGGCCGAGTTCACGCCGGTCGCGGCGGCGCAGGCACTGTGCCTTGCGCGGCGCGATGGCCGGCGTGTGCCGTCGACGCTGCTGAAATCGCGAGATCGCGACGAGGCCTATGCGATCCAGGATGCGACGCTGGCGGCGATCGGCCCGATCGGGGGATGGAAGGTCGGCGCCAGCGGCCCCGGCCAGGAGCCGGTCTGCGCGCCGCTGCCGGCCGAGGGGCTGCTGCCCAACGGGGCGCTGCTCCAGGGCTCGGCGTGGCGTCTGCGCGGTGCCGCAGCCGAGGTCGCCTTCCGGTTGGGCTCCGACCTGCCGCCGCGCGCCAGGCCCTACACGCGCGACGAGGTCGCGCAGGCGATCGCTTCGGTGCTGCCCGCGATCGAGGTGGCGGAAACCCGCCTGGCCGATTGGCTCGATGCGGACCCCGCGGCGCTGCTCGCCGATCTGCAGTGCCATGGCGGACTCGTGCTCGGCGAGCCCGAGGCTTTCGAGCCCGCGTGGTTCGACCTGGGGCGGACCGAGGTCGTGATGCGCTTCGACGAACAGGTCGTCGCGCACACGGTCGGCGAGCACGCCCACCCCGACGTCGGCGGGCTGCTCGTGTGGCTTGCCAACCATTGCATGGCGCGCGGCGCGGGTCTCAAGGCCGGCCAGGTGGTGACGACCGGCTCGTGTACCGGCATGCTGTTCGCATCGCAAGGTACCGCCGTGCATATGGAAGTGGCCGACCTGGCGCCGCTGAGCGCCTTCTTCTGAGCTTTCCGAAACCGAACAGGAAATCGATATGTCCCTTTCAACGATCGATGCAGTCGCCGAAGCGTTGATTCGTGCGCGCCGCGACAACGGCTTGCGTCTTGCCGCCCCGCTGGCCGATGCGCTGGGCAACGCTGGCGACGCCTATGCGGTACAGCAGCGGGTGGCCGCCGAGTGCGGCTGGTTCGCGAACTCGCAGCCGCAGTACTGGAAGGCGGGCGGGCCGTCGCGCGACGCGCTGCTGACCTGCGCGCCGCTGCCGCCGGGCGGTGTCTGGACCAGCCCGGCGCGCGCCGCTCACTGGCCGTTCCACCTGCGCGGCATCGAGGCTGAAGTGGCCTTGCGGCTCGGACGCGAGGTCGATGAATCGCTCGCATCGACGCTCGATGTCGACAGTGCGCGTGCCCTGGTCGATGCGATGGCGGTCTCGATCGAGATCGTCGATTCGCGTTGGCAGGAAGGCATGGATGCGCCGGCGCTGTGCAAGCTGGCCGACCTGCAATCGCACGGTGCGCTGGTGCTGGGCGACTGGGTTCCGTTCGCCGGGCGGGACTGGAGCGCGCAGACCTGCGAGGTGCACATCGGCATGCAGGCGCCGGTCGAACGCCGCGGCACCCACTCGCTCGGCGACCCTGCGCAGGTGTTGCCGGCGTGGCTGCGTCACGCCACGCGCCATGGCGAGCGCGTCGCGGCCGGCACGGTGGTGACCACCGGCACGTGGGCGGGCGTTCTGACTGCGGCCGAGGGCGACCTCGTCAGCGTTGAATTTCCGGGCATCGGCCGTGCGTCGGTGCAGTTGTAGACCCTTGAACAAGACAAAGGACAGAGACAGACATGATCGCACTCGACAACCATCCCAGCGGCCGGCACTTCCTGCAGATTCCGGGCCCGAGCCCCGTGCCCGACCGCATTCTTCGGGCGATCAGCCTGCCGACCATCGACCATCGCGGGCCCGAGTTCGCAACCCTCGGCAAGAAGGTGATCGGCGGGCTGCAGCAGGTGTTCCAGACGCGGCATCCGGTGGTCGTCTACCCGGCGTCGGGCACCGGCGCGTGGGAGGCCGCGCTGGTCAACGTGATGAGTCCCGGCGACAGCGTGCTGATGTTCGAGACCGGCCACTTCGCGTCGCTGTGGCAGAAGATGGCGCAAAGGCTGGGCCTGGAGCCCGAGTTCCTGGCCTTGCCGGGCATCGACGAGACCGGCCTGCCGCGGAGCTGGCGCCATGGCGTGCAGGCCGACCTGATCGAGGAGCGCCTGCGCAAGGACAGCGCGCATCGCATCAAGGCCGTGTGCGTCGTGCACAACGAGACCTCCACGGGCGTCACCTCCGACATCGCCGCCGTGCGCCGCGCGATCGACGCGGCGGGCCATCCGGCGCTGCTGATGGTCGACACCATCTCCGGCCTGGCCAGTGCCGACTACCGCCACGACGCGTGGGGTGTCGACGTCACCATCAGCGGCTCGCAAAAGGGGCTGATGCTGCCGCCGGGCATCAGCTTCAACGCGCTGTCGCCCAAGGCGATCGAGGTCGGCAGGACGGCGCGCCTGCCCAAGGCCTTCTGGGCCTGGGACGAGATCGTCGAGATGAACAAGGGCGGCTACTGGCCCTACACGCCCAGCACGAACCTGCTCTACGGACTCAGCGAAGCGCTCGACATGCTGCTCGAGCAAGGCCTGCCGGCGGTGTTCGAGCGCCACCAGCGCTGGGGCGAGGGCGTTCGCACCGCGGTGCGGGCCTGGGGGCTGCCGACGCAATGCGCGGACGAGCGGGTTCATTCGCCGGTGCTGACCGGCGTCATCACACCGCAAGGGGTCGATGCCGATGCGCTGCGCAAGCTGATCCACGAGCGCTTCGATCTCTCGCTCGGCGCCGGGCTGGGCAAGCTGAAGGGCCGCATGTTCCGCATCGGGCACCTGGGCGACTGCAACGACCTGACGCTGATGGCCGCCCTGACGGGGGTCGAGATGGGCCTGAAGCTGGCAGGGGTGCCGCTGGCCGGCAGTGGCGTGCTGGCCGCCATGGCGTACTTTGCGGAAACGCCTGCCGCGAAGGCGGGGTGAGTCCGGTGGGGCAGGCGGACTTCCTAGGTGTTTTCACTAACGTCGACAGTAATTGTCAACATCGTTGTTGACATGAAATTCGACAAAATCTAAAGTCCGCCCACAGCCTCGGTGGTGCATTGGTCAGACCCGCCCCGACTCGCGGCTGCAAGCTCGCCAGCATGCCGGGTGCGTCCCTGCAGGCTGGCACCCCGCCACGCAAGGAGACAAACCGATGCAACCCACCATGACGGCCGGCGCGACAGCGATCGCCGCAGCGCCCGACACCGCCCTCCAGCCCTCGAAGGTTCGCTGGAAGATCTTCCTGATGATGTTGTTCCTCATCTCGATCAACTACATCGATCGGGCGTCGCTGTCCGTGGCCATGCCGCTGATCGCCAAGGAGTTCGACATCGGACCGGCCGTGCAGGGCCTGCTGCTCAGTTCATTCTTCTGGACCTATGCGCTGATGCAGATTCCGGGCGGCATGCTGGCCGACCGTTTCGGTCCGCGCGTCGTCATCGCCGGCGCGACGCTCGGCTGGGGCTTCTTCCAGGCCATCGCCGCCTTCTGCACCGGCTGGGTCCCCCTGCTGCTGACCCGCCTGGGCCTGGGGGCCGCGGAGGCGCCGATCTATCCGGCGGGCGGCAAGCTCAACGGCATCTGGATGACGCAGAACGAGCGCGGCCGGGGCGCGACCCTGCTCGACGGCGGCGCGCCACTGGGCGCCGCACTGGGCGCGATCCTGATCTCGGGCCTCATCGCAGTGCTCGGCTCGTGGCGCCTGTCCTTCGTGATCGCAGGTATCGGCACCGTCGTCGCCGGCCTGTTCGCCTGGAGCTACATCCGCAACCATCCGCGCGAGCATCGCGGCGTCAACGAGGCGGAAGCCCGGTACATCGAGGCCAGCCATGCCCAGGACGCCGCCAGCGAGCCGCAAGGCGCCAGCGGCCGCCTGCTCGACTTCCTGCGCTTCCGTTCGGTCTGGGGCATGTTCTTCGGCTGGATGTGTTTCAACGCGCTCTTCTACGGCCTGCTCACGTGGATGCCGAACTACCTGTCCAAGGTCCATGGCTTCGACATCAAGCAGATGGGCGGCGCCGTGTTCATCATGTTCTTCTCGGGCTTCGTCGGCGAGATGTTCGGCGGCTGGCTGGCCGACAAGTGGAAGGCCGCGGGCGCCTCGACCAGCAAGGTGCTGCGCACGCTGTTCGGCATCTCTTCGGTGATCGCCACCGTTGCGATCTACATGGTGTCGCAGATCACGAGCCCGGTCCTGGTCGTCATCCTGCTGTCGATCACGCTGTTCTTCCTGCGCTGGTGCGGCCTGTTCTGGTGCGTGCCGTCGATCCTCGGTCGCCGGGCGCACGTCGGCTTCCTGGGCGGCACGATGAACCTGGGCGGCAACGTCGCGGGCATCGGCGTGCCGATCGTGGTCGGTCTGATCGTGCAGGCGACCGGCTCCTACTTCATGGCGCTGATGCTCTTCGCCGCGGCGGGTGCAGGCTTGTTCGTCTGCTCCACGCTGTTGATCGACTACAGCAAGAAGCTGCCCGTCTAGTTCACTTTCCAGGCCCGCGAAATGTCCCAGCAAAAACGCATCGGCGTCTTGACGCCTTCCTCCAACACGGCGCTCGAGCCGCTGACCAGCGCCATGGTCGCCGGCCTGCCGGGCGTCTCGGCGCACTTCTCGCGATTCCGGGTCACCGAGATCTCGATGGGCGAGAAGTCGCAGGGCCAGTTCGACGAGCGCGCGATCCTGGACGCGGCCGGCCTGCTCGCCGATGCGAAGGTCGACGTGATCTGCTGGAGCGGCACCTCGGCGAGCTGGCTCGGCTTCGAGCGCGACCGCGCACTGTGCGCACGCATCGCCGAGGCGACGGGCATTCCCGCCACCACCTCGGTGCTGGCGCTCAATGACCTGCTGGCTGCGCAGGGCGCACGCACGCTGGGCCTGGTGTCGCCCTACGTCGAGGACGTTCAACGGCGCATCGTCGCCAACTACGCGGCACTCGACATCGAGTGCATCGCCGAACGGCACCTTGACCTGACGGTGAATTTCTCCTTCGCCGAAGTCGCGCCCGATACCTTGCGCAGGATGATTCGCGAGGTGGCGCAGGCGAAGCCCGACGCCATCACCCTGATGTGCACCAACCTGCACGGTGCGCCGCTGGTCGAGGAGCTGGAGCGCGAGCTGGGTATCCCGATCTACGACTCGGTGGCGACCGTGGTCTGGAAGGCGCTGAAGATCACCGGCGTCGACACGCGCGGCGTCAAGGGCTGGGGAGGCCTGTTCTCATGAGCGCCAAGGGTCTCGATCTCGTGGTGCGCAATGCGCGCGTGGCCACGGCCAGCGACACCTTCGACGCCGACATCGGCATCGTCGACGGCCGCATCGTGCAACTCGGCATGGGCCTGCCTGCCGGCGGCCGCGAGATCGATGCGGCCGGCGCCTTCGTCACGCCGGGCGGCGTCGATGCGCACTGCCATCTCGACCAGCCCATGCAGGCACCGGTGCGGATGGCCGACGATTTCGACACCGGCACGCGCGCCGCCGCATGCGGCGGAACGACCACCGTGATCCCGTTCGCCGCGCAGGAAAAAGGCCAGTCGCTGCGCGCCGCGGTGCGCGACTACCACGAGCGCGCCGAAGGCCGCGCGCACGTCGACCACGCCTTTCACCTGATCGTCAGCGATCCGACCGAAGAGGTGCTGAAGCACGAGTTGCCGCAGCTGATCGCCGAGGGCTACACCTCGTTCAAGATCTACATGACCTACGACGATCTCAAGCTCGACGACGGCCAGATCCTGGACGTGCTCGAAGTGGCGCGGCGCCACGACGCGATGGCGATGATCCACGCCGAGAACGCCGACTGCATCGAATGGCTGACCCGGCGCCTGGAGGCCAGTGGCCGCACGGCGCCGCGCTTCCACGCGCATTCGCGGCCGATGCTGGTCGAGCGCGAGGCGACGCATCGCGCCATCGCGCTGTCGGAACTCGTCGACGTCCCGATCATGATCGTCCACGTGTCGGGCAAGGAAGCCGTCGAGCAGATCCGCTGGGCGCGCGCGCACGGGCTGCACGTGTTCGCGGAGACTTGTCCGCAGTACCTGTTCCTGACCGCCGAGGACCTCGGCATCGACGACAGCTATGGCGGCGCACGCTGCGTGTGCAGCCCGCCGCCGCGCAACAAGGACAACCAGCAAGTCATCTGGAACGGCCTGGCCGACGGCTTGTTCACGATCTTCTCGTCCGACCACGCGCCGTTCCGCTACGACGCGCCGGAAGGCAAGAAGCCGGGCGGCCAGGAGGTCGGGTTCCGCCACATTCCCAACGGCATCCCGGGCATCGAGACACGGCTGCCGCTGCTGTTCTCGCACGGCGTGCTCGACGGCCGCATCACCATCAACCGCTTCGTCGAGCTGACGTCGACCAACCCTGCCAAGGCCTACGGCCTGCATCCGCGCAAGGGCACCATCGCGATCGGTGCCGACGCCGACCTCGTGGTCTGGGGCGCGACGCCGCGCGAAATACGCAATGCCGATCTTCACCACGCGGTGGACTACACCCCCTACGAGGGCATCGAGGTGAAGGCATGGCCGGCGCTGACGATCGCGCGCGGCGAGGTGGTGTGGGACGGCCACACCTTCCATCCGCGCGCCGGCCGCGGCCAGTTCCTGAAGCGCGGCAGGCCGAGCCTGCTGCCGGCCGCGCGACCCGTCCCCTGACACCACGCAGTCACCGAGGCCTGCCATGAACCTGCTGCTGATCAACCCCAACACCTCCCAGAGCGTTTCCGACCTGATCGAGGCAGAGGCGCGCCGCGCCGCTGCGCCGGACACCCGCATCCGCGTACTCACCGCGCCCTTCGGCGTCGCCTACATCGAGACCCGCTTCGAATCGCTGATCGGCGCCTATGCCACCGCCACGCTGGCGGCCGAGCACTGCGACCAGCACGACGCCATCGTCGTCGCCGCCTTCGGCGACCCGGGCATCGACGGGCTGCGCGAAGTGCTCGACATTCCGGTGGTCGGGCTGACCGAGGCGGCGTTGATGAGTGCCTGCCTGCTCGGCAAGCGCTTCTCGATCGTGGCGATCTCGCACCGGATCACCGCGTGGTATCGCGAATGCGTTCGTGCCAACGGCCTGAGCGATCGGCTGGCCAGCATCCGCAACCTGGACAACCCGTTGAAGGATATCGGGCGCGTCCAGGAAGACCACAGCGCGCGCCTGGAAGCGCTGTGCCTGTCGGCCGTGCAGGACGACGGTGCGGACGTGATCATCATTGCCGGCGCACCGCTGGCGGGCCTGGCGCGGGCCATCCGGGACCGGATCCCCGTGCCCGTGGTCGATGGCGTGTCGAGTGCCGTGTGCCATGCGCAGACGCTGGTGTCGCTGGGGACGTTGCCCGCGCGCCAGGGCAGCTTCGCGCCGCCGCCGATCAAGCCGAACCATGGATTGCCCGAGGGCATCGCACGGCTGCTCGCGCGAGACCGCACACAGAGATGAACATTCGCCGACATGACGGCTTCCTGATGTCCGAGCTCCGTCGTTAAGATCGCAAGGCATGCCAAAGAAACAGATTTCTCCCAAGGAAGCGAGCGGGCCGGGCCGCGAGCAGAGCGTCGAGGCCATCGCCGAGAAGATCTCCACGGCGATCCTCGAACATCGGCTGGCGCCGGGCACCAAGCTCGGTGAAGACCGGCTGGCCACCATCTTCGGCACCAGCCGCGCCAAGGTGCGCGAGGTGCTGGCCCGCCTGGCCCACGAGCAGATCGTCGAACTGGTGCCGCAGCGCGGTGCGCATGTCGCCAAGCCGTCCATCGAGCAGGCGCGGGATGTCTTCGAGGCGCGCCGCCTGATCGAGCCCGGCGTGCTGCGCCGGCTTGTCGGCGTGATGGACGACTTCAAGATGCAGCGCCTGCGCCGGCATCTCGAACTCGAGGCCGACGCGCGTCAGCGCAACGATGCGCGGGCCGTGGTGCGCTTGTCCGGCGAATTCCACCTGCTGCTGGCCGAACTTGCGGGCAACTCGGCGCTGGCGCGCACCATGCGCGAGCTGTCGACCCTGACCTGCCTGATCATCTCGCTGTACGACGCGCCCACCGCCACCAGCTGCCGCGCCGACGAGCATGAGGAGATCGTCGAGGCCATCAAGCGCAACGACGCCCGGCGGGCCGAGACGCTCATGCTTCACCACCTCGATCACATCCAGGAAAGCCTCAAGCTCGACGCCGGCAGCGACGAGGCCGACCTCGAGAGCATTCTGGGATAGGGGGCGGCCTGGGCGGCCGCTTTCGGGCCGTCGCCGCCGTGTTCAGCCCGGCCGGCTCTCAACCGGACTGCCGAAGCACAAGACGCGGCTCGGCCAGAAAGGTTTGACGCGCGCGGTCGGGTGTCTGAATGCGATCCAGGAGGATCGCCGCCGCGTGCTCGCCCAACTCGCCGGGACGAATGTCGATCGTGCTGAGCGGAGGGTTGGAATGCGCCGCATCCTGGACATTGTCAAAACCCATCAAGCCGAAATCCTCGCCGGCGTGCATACCCTTCTCACCGAGTGCAGACATGGCGCCAAAGGCAACCACGTCGTTGTAGCAGATGGCTGCGGTCGGTCGCGGCTTCTTGTCCAGCAGGGTGTTCATGGATTCATACCCGCCTTGCCGCGTCGGATGCGCCGGGACCAGCAGTTCCTCGTCGAACGCAAGCTTGCGTTCGGCCAGCGCCGCCCTGAATCCCTTCAGCCGCTGTTCGAGCACAACGCCGGTGCGACCTCCGAGGAATCCGATACGGGTGTGCCCCGAATCGAGGAGGTGCCTGGTGGCCGCGTAGATGCCTCTTTCATTGTCGGCACCCGCGAAATCGTAGGCGCCGGGACCCAAGGTGCGGACCATCACGACCATCGGCATGCCCCACGACGCCACTTCTTTCGTCAAGCTGCGCGGCGTTCCGTAGGCCGGGCACAGCACAAGGCCGGCAGCCCCTTGCTCCCTCATCGTGCGCAAGACCTGGTTCTGCCGGACCACGTCCTCGCTGGTGTGGGCCATCAACACGATGTATCCCGCCTCGACCAGCTTTCGCTCGACACCGATCAGGATCTCGGCGAAGAAGGGATTGGTGAGGTCGTTGACGATCACGCCGATCGTCTTGGAGGCGCCGCCACGCAATTCGCCGGCTCGGCTGTTGTACACATAGCCGAGCTTGCGCGCTGCTTCGCGAACCCGTCCAGCCGTCTCGGCCGGAATGAGGGGGCTGTGTTTGAGGACCAGTGATACGGTTGACTTGGAAACGTTTGCCTCTGCCGCGACATCGAGGATCGTGACCGAACGGGGCATGGATGGTTTGCGCATGGTTGATTGACTGTTTCCCCGACTCTACGACGAGACCTTGCCGCCCGCCGCCCGCCGCAGCCGGGCTCTTCCAAGGCATGGGTGTTTTCCCTAGAACCCGTTGACGCTGCTATTGGAACGATCCAATAATCCATTCAACCGTTCCAATGAAGCAATCGGAGGCGTCTATCGTGAGGGGTATCTCAATTTCAGTGACATCGCTGGCCGTGACCTCCAGCCGGTCGAGGCGCTCGCCGTGACATACAACTTCGAGTTCGCCACTGTCGTGGCTGCATGGCCGCTGCTTCTGAAGGGGACCTGGATGACGATCCAGCTGTCGCTGATCGCCACCGTCCTGGGGCTGGTCGTGGCCATCGTCTGCGCCTGGGCCAAGACCTCCGGACCGACCCCGGTTCGCATCGTGGTCAATGTCTACATCGAGCTGATCCGCAACACGCCCTTTCTGGTTCAACTCTTCTTTTTCTTCTTCGCGCTTCCGGCGATCGGGTTGCGCTGGTCGCCGCATACGGCGGCGCTGACCGCGATGGTCGTGAACCTGGGCGCCTATGCGACCGAGATCATCCGCGCCGGCATCGAGTCGATTCCCAAGGGACAAATCGAAGCAGGGCTCGCCCTCAATCTGAAGCCGCATCAGATATTCCGGCTCGTCGTGCTGAAGCCCGCCTTGCGTGCCATTTTTCCGGCGCTGTCGAGCCAGTTCATCCTGCTGATGCTCACTTCGAGTGTGGTCTCCGTGATTTCCGCCGACGACCTCACGTCGGTCGCCGCGAACCTGCAGTCGCAGACATTTCGAAGTTTCGAGATCTACATCGTCGTGACGGCGATCTATCTGACGCTCGCACTGGCGTTCTCGATGATGTTCCGGATGATCCAGCGCCACTCGCTGTCCTATCCCGATCGACGCTGAACGGGGAAATCGACATGCGTACATTTGGTGGTGGTGATGTCTTGTTCATCCTGCAGGCAGCGCAGTGGACGGTGCTGCTCTCGCTGATTGCCTTCGTGGGTGGCGCCATCGGCGGCCTGATCGTTGCGCTGGCAAGGACTTCCGGCAATGCCACGCTGCAACTCGCCGCCACCGCGTTCACGCAGGTGTTCCAGGGGACACCGCTGCTGATGCAATTGTTCCTGGTGTTCTTCGGCGCTCCGATACTTGGCCTCGAGGTCAGCCCTTGGTTTGCGGCCGGCGTCGCCCTTGTCCTGAACACGAGCGCCTTCCTCGGCGAGATCTGGCGCGGCTGTATCCAGGCCATTCCCAGAGGCCAATGGGAAGCCGCCGAGGCACTCGGCCTGCACTATGTCGCGCGCATGCGTCTGGTGGTGCTGCCGCAGGCATGGAAGATCGCGCTGCCGCCTACGGTCGGCTATCTCGTCCAGGTCCTCAAGGGGACTTCTCTCGCCGCGATCATCGGCTTCGCCGAAATCACGCGCGCCGGACAAATCATCAACAACGCCACCTTCCAGCCGCTGATCGTCTTCAGCATGGTGGGGGCGGTCTATTTCGCCTTGTGCTGGCCGCTCTCGTTGCTGGCAGGACGAATGGAGCAGCGCCTGAAACGCGCAGCCGCTCGGTAGTCCCACGTCAATCCGCTTTCATCGAACCACAGACCAGGAGACATCATGTTCCATTCCCATGCACGCCGCCGCTTCATGACCTTCGCCACCGCCGCACTGTGCGGGGGTCTGCTGGGTTCCCTCGCCATGAATGCGACTGCGCAGACCGTGGATGAAATCAAGAAGAAGGGGACGGTGACGATCGGCATCCTGGTTGATTTCCCTCCTTACGGCACCGTGGACAGTTCGAATCAGCCGGACGGATACGACGCCGACGTGGCCAAGCTGCTGGCGAAGGACTGGGGCGTCAAGCTCAATCTCGTCCCGGTAACCGGACCGAACCGGATTCCGTTCCTGCTGACCAACAAGGTCGATCTGCTCATCGCGTCGTTCTCGCCGACGCCCGAGCGCGCCAAGCAGGTTCAGTTCTCCCGGCCGCATAGCGCTGCGACGATCGTGCTGTATGGCCAGAAGAAACTCTCGATCAAGACGCCGGCCGACCTGAAGGGTGTGCGCGTGGCCGTTGCACGAGCGAGCACGCAAGACACGGCGCTGACCGCTGTCGCGCCCGAAGGCACCGAGATCCGTCGCTTCGATGACGATGCGTCGGCGATGCAGGCGCTGCTCTCGGGGCAAGTCGATGCGCTGGGCTGCGCGACGACCATCGCGCAGCAAGTCGCCAAGCGGGTCGGGGACGTCTACGAGACCAAGCTGGTGCTGCGGCAACAGTACATGGCGCCGGCGATGCGCCTGGGGCAGCCCGACCTGCTCCATGGCGTCGATGCCTTCGTGGGCAAGTATGTGGACAACGGCGAACTGAACAAGCTCTACAAGAAATGGCTGCAGACGGACTTGCCRACGCTGYCGACCACGCCGATGCCGGCGGCAAACTGAAGCGGCCGGAACCCACGATCGAATGGCAACCCCATGAGCACCGAACCCATCATCCGGATCGAGAAGGCCAACAAGTGGTTTGGGCAGTTCCAGGTCCTGACCGAAGTCGACCTGGAGGTCCGCGCGGGCGAGCGGATCGTCGTTTGCGGGCCCTCGGGGTCGGGCAAGTCCACACTCATTCGCTGCATCAATCACCTGGAAAAGATCGAGGAGGGCCGCATCGTGGTGGACGGCATCGAACTCACCGGACATCGGCGGAGGAATGTGGATGCGGTTCGCCGTGAAGTTGGCATGGTGTTCCAGCAGTTCAACCTGTTCCCCCATCTGACCGTGCTGCAGAACTGCACGCTGTCACCGATGCATTCGCGCGGCGTTTCGCGCGACGAGGCCGAGGCGACGGCAATGAAGTACCTGGAACGGGTGCGGATTCCCGATCAGGCGCACAAGCATCCAAGCCAGCTTTCCGGGGGGCAACAACAGCGCGTGGCGATCGCGCGGGCGCTGTGCATGAATCCGAAGATCATGCTGTTCGACGAGCCGACCTCCGCGCTGGATCCGGAGATGGTGAAGGAAGTGCTCGACACGATGATCGGCCTGGCGGACGACGGCATGACGATGATTTGTGTGACCCACGAAATGGGCTTCGCGCGTCAAGTCGCAGACCGGGTCATCTTCATGGCCGAAGGCCGCGTGCTGGAAGAGGCACCCCCACAGGCCTTCTTCGGCCGCCCTGAGCACCCGAAGCTGAAGGCCTTTCTCGGACAGATTCTCAGTTCGGCCGAGCAGCAGCCGGCACTGCACTGACGGCGCCTCCGTCGTCAACTCCCCAACCCCTGGAGAAATCATGAAAATCCGACTTCCGCAATCCGATGGCGCTCTGATGAACTACACGGTCATCGGCGAGCCCGTTGCACCACAGGGCACCGCGCCGGCATTCAACCGCACTGTCTATGCTGCCGCCCACGTCGTCGTCGATCCGATCGCCACGGTGGATCCATGGGACGCGTCGCCGCGCGTCGACTGGGACACCACGCTTGCGTTTCGAGAGCACTTGTACCGCTTGGGCTTCAAGGTCGCTGAAGCAATGGACACGGCCCAGCGCGGCATGGGGGTCGATTGGCCTGTCGCTCGCGAACTGATTCAGCGCAGTTTGCGTCATGCCCGCACGATCCCTGGGGCCGACCTGGCGTGCGGGGTGGGCACCGACCAACTCGCCATCGGCGCCGAGATCACGCTCGCCGACGTCGAGGCGGCCTACAGGGAGCAACTGTCGGTGGTCGAAGCCGAGGGCGGGCGCGCCATCCTCATGTGCAGCCGTGCGCTGGCCCGCTGCGCCAAGGGGCCGGAGGACTACCTGTCGCTTTATGGGCGCCTTCTGCGCGACACGTCGCAGCCCGTCATCCTCCACTGGCTCGGCGAGATGTTCGACCCGGCGCTGCGCGGCTATTGGGGCAGCGCAGATCTGGCCAGCGCGCTGGACACGGTGGCGGCGTTGATTCGTGACAACGCGAAACATGTCGAGGGCATCAAGGTCTCGTTGCTGGACGCAAAGTGGGAGCTCGAGCTTCGTCGCCGGCTGCCCGAAGGCGTGAAGATGTATACCGGCGACGACTTCAATTACGCCGAATTGATCGCGGGCGATGCCTCCGGCCATTCGCATGGGCTGCTCGGAATCTTCGATCCCATTGCGCCGGTCGCGGCCGTTGCGCTCGGTGAACTCGGCAAGGGCAAACCCGAACGTTTCCGTGCCCTCCTTGATCCCACCGTGGCGCTGTCGCGCGAGATCTTCCGCGCGCCAACGCGACACTACAAGGCGGGCGTCGTGTTCCTGGCCTGGCTCAACGGCCATCAGCAGCACTTCTCGATGGCCGGTGGTGCGCAATCCGCGCGCGGTGCCGTGCACTTTGCCAAGGTCTTCGAGTTGGCCGACCAGAGCGGCGTGCTGGCCGACCCCGAGTTGGCCTGCCAGCGCATGAAGTCCTACCTTGAGGTCGCATGTGGCGTGAACTGACGCGGCGCCGTCGGGCCCCAGGCGCCTAGCCGGACTGCCTCAGCACCAATTGGGGTCGCGCCAGGAATGTCTGGCGGGCCCGACCCGGGACCCGGATGCGCTCGAGGAGGATCTCCGCAGCGTGAGCGCCCAGTTCCGCGGGGCGGACGTCGACCGTACTCAGGGGAGGATTCGAGTGCGCCGCGTCCTGGACGTTGTCGAATCCCATCAGGGCGAAGTCGACGCCGGCCCGCATGCCTCGTTCGCCCAGTGCCGAGAGCGCCCCGAAGGCGACGACGTCGTTGTAGCAAATCGCTGCGGTCGGCCGCGGCGTCCTGTCGAGCAAGGCATTCATCGTCTCGTAGCCGCCTTGCCGGGTGGGCTTCGTCGCCACGAGCCAGTTGTCGTTGAACAGGACATCGCGCTCGGCCAATGCCGCCCGGAAGCCCCTCAGTCGCTGCTCGAGCACCACGCCCGTCAGGCCGCCGAGGAACCCGATGCGTCGGTGCCCCGCATCCAGCAGGTGCCTGGTGGCCGCGTAGACGCCCCGCTCGTTGTCGGCGCCGGCGAAATCGTATCGACCGGGACCCAGCGTGCGAATCATGACAACCAGGGGAATCGACCAGGACTGCACTTCCTTGGGGAATGTGCGAGGGGTCCCGTAGGCCGGGCACAGCACCAGGCCGGCGGCCCCTTGTTCGCGCATCGTGCGCATGACCTGTGTCTGCCGATCCAGGTCTTCGTTGGTGTGCGCCATCAGCACGACATGGCCGGCCTCGACCAGCGTGCGCTCGACGGCGACGAGGATCTCCGCGAAGAAGGGGTTGGCGAGATCGTTGACGACGACGCCGATGGTCCTGGACGAGCGGCCGCGCAGTTCTCCGGCGCGTCGGTTGTAGACATAGCCAAGCTGGCGCGCCGCTGCCCGGACACGCTCGGCCGTCTCGACGGGAATCAGCGGGCTCGCCTTGAGAACCAACGAAACGGTCGATTTGGAGACCTTCGCGACTGCCGCGACGTCGAGGATCGTGATCGCCCTGGATGACTCTGATCTGTCCATGATTTAGGTGTTTTCCCTAGCTCGGCACGCAATGGCTTGATCTTTTACTGGAACGTTCCAATAATTCATTCAACCGTTCCAATGAATGTACCGCAATGGAGACAAAAGTGGACAACAAGACGCAGACTGGCTGGGGCTTGATCGGTGCCAGCACCATCGCCGCCGAGCACATGATCGATGCGATTCGCGCGCAGCCCGGGCATGAGGTCGTCGCCGTGATGAGCAGCAGCGCCGAGCGTGCGAGGACATTCGCGACCCGGCACGGAATTGCGGGCGCCCACGATGCCGTGGCGTCATTGCTTGCGGATCCGGCCGTGCAAGTCGTGTATGTCAGCACGACCAACGAACTGCATGCCGAGCAGGTCATTGCGGCTGCCGCGGCGGGCAAGCATGTGCTGTGCGAGAAGCCGCTTGCGCTGAAGCTCGACGATGCGCTGCGAATGGTCCGGGCCTGCGCCGCGGCGGGCGTGGTCATGGCGACCAACCATCACCTGAGAAACGCGGCCACTCACCGCAAGCTGCGGGAGCTGGTCCAGGGAGGCGCCATTGGCCGACCGCTGTTCGCGCGGGTCTTCCATGCGGTCTACCTGCCCGTGCACCTGCAGGGATGGCGCATCGAAAAACCGTCCGCAGGCGGTGGGGTCATCCTCGACATCGCGGTGCATGACGCAGACACCTTGAGATTCATCCTCGACGCCGAACCGACCGAAGCCGTCGGCATGTCGCAATCCGCCGCCCTGGCGCGCGAAGGCCTCGAAGACGGCGCGATGGCTGTTCTGCGTTTCGACAACGGCGTGCTGGCGCAACTGCACGATGCCTTCACCACGCCCTTTGCCGGAACAGGCATCGAGATCCACGGCGACAAGGGCTCCGTCTTCGGGCGCAACGTGATGACGCAGCGCGCGGTGGGCGAAGTGCTGCTGCGCGACGCGCAAGGCGAGCGCGCCATCGAAGTCCGGCACGAAAACCTGTACGCCCGCGGGGTCGCTCGCTTCTGCGACGCGCTCCGTGGCGAGGGAGCGCCGGCCGCCACCGCCGTCGACGGGCTTCGTTCCCTTGCCACCGCCCTGGCGATCGCCGAGGCCTGCCACACCGGGGGGACGGTTCGCGTCGCCACCACTCAAGTCTAGGAGTTCCCATGAAGAAAGTGATCACCGCCGAACAGGCGGCCGCCCTGATTCGCACCGGAGACGTGGTCAGCATCAGTTCGTCGAGCGGCCTCGGCTGCCCCGACAAGGTATTGGCGGCGCTCGGCGCACGGTTCGACAAGGAAGGTCAACCGCGCGATCTGACAACGTTGAATCCGATCGCCGCCGGCGACATGTACGGCATCAAGGGCATCGACCACATCGCCAAGCCGGGGCTGCTGTCCCGCGTGCTGGCGGGGTCCTACCCCAGCGGTCCGTCCTCGTTGCCGATGCCGGCCATCTGGCGCATGGTGGTCGACAACCAGATCGAGGCCTACAACATCCCGAGCGGCATCCTTTACGACATGCACCGCGACGCCGCAGCCAGGCGCCCCGGCGTGCTGACCAAGGTCGGGCTCGGAACCTTCGTCGATCCGGATCAGCAAGGCTGCGCGATGAACGCAGCGGCGGCGGCACATCCTGTTGTCCGCAAGGAGAGCTTCGACGGTCAGGAGTGGCTCTACTTTCCCGCCATTGCGCCGCAGGTTGCCATCATCCGTGCCACCACCGCCGACGAGCATGGCAACCTGAGCTACGAGCACGAGGGGGCCCTGCTGGGGGGCCTGGACCAGGCGCTCGCTGCGCGGAACAATGGCGGCATCGTGATCGCCCAGGTCAAGCGCGTCGTGAAGGAGGGCAGCCTGCGCCCGCACGATGTGCACGTGCCGCGCAACCTGGTGGACTACATCGTGGTCGACCCGGACCAGTGGCAGACCACCCAGACGCCCTACGATCCGGCCATCAGTGGCGAGATCGCCCAGCCGCTCGCGACCTTCGAGCCGCAGGCCTGGGGGGCCGAGAAGGTGATTTCGCGCCGCGCGGCCATGGAGCTGGCGCACGGCCACGCAGTGAATCTCGGCTTCGGCATCTCCGCCAATGTGCCGCGTGTCCTTCTCGAAGAAGGGCTGCACGGCGAGGTGACCTGGGCGATCGAGCAGGGCGCGATCGGCGGCATGCCTCTGCTCGGCTTCGCCTTCGGATGCGCATCGAACGCCGACGCGATCATGGCCTCGCCGAACCAGTTCACCTATTTCCAGGGCGGTGGCTTCGACGTGACCTTGCTGTCGTTCCTCCAGGTCGATCGCAATGGGAGCGTGAATGTCTCCAAGCTGGGATCGAAGCCCTACCTGACCGCCGGTTGCGGCGGCTTGGTCGACATCACCTCCCACGCCAGGCGCATCGTGTTTTCTGGCTTCTTCACAGCCGGTGCCAAGCTCGAGGTGGGCGACGGCAAGCTGACGATCCTCCAGGAGGGCAAGACGCGGAAGTTCGTGGAGTCTGCCGAGCACATCACCTACAGCGGCGTGATCGGCCGCCAACGCGGACAACGCGTGACCTACGTGACGGAGCGCTGCGTGATCGACCTGGAGGATGACGCCCTGGTGGTGCGGGAGATCGCGCCCGGCATCGACCTCCAGCGCGACGTGCTGGACCAGGCAGACATCCCGTTGCGCGTCGCCGACGACCTTCGACGGATGGACGCCGCTCTGTTTCGCGATGCGCCCTTCGGTCTGAAGCTCAAGGCAGAGGAGCTGCGTCGTGGCTGATTCCCTGGTCCTTCTCGAGCGCGAGGGGTCCGTGGCGACGGTCACGTTGAACCGGCCGGCGAAACTGAATTCATTGACGCCTTCGATGCTCGACGCGCTCGAGAGCGCGGCGCGGGAGCTCGATGCCGATGCTGGCGTGCGGGTCGTGATCCTCGTGGGCGGAGGCGAGAAGGCGTTCTGCGTGGGTGCCGACATCAACGAGTGGGCGGCACTCCAGCCTTTGGACATGTGGCGCCGATGGGTGCGTCGCGGCCATCAGGTCTTCGACCAGTGGGCGCGCTTGCGCCAGCCCGTCATCTGCGCGATCAACGGACACGCGTTTGGCGGCGGCCTCGAGCTCGCCATCACGGCTGACATTCGCATCGCTGCGGCGCAGGCGCAGTTCGCGCTGCCCGAGGCGTCGATCGCCACCTGCCCTGGCTGGTCGGGTACGCAGCGACTGGTGCAGTTGGTGGGCGCCAGCCGCGCCAAGTACCTGGCGCTGAGCGGGATCCGGCAGTCGTCCGCCGACGCCTTGGCTGCAGGGCTCGTTCACGAGGTGCTGCCGGTGGCCGAGCTCAGGCGCCGCGCGAGCGCACTGGCACGTGAGATGGCGGCCAAGGCGCCTGTTTCGCTGCAGCTGACAAAGCAACTGATCAACGCCGCCGCCGGCGAAGACGCTGCCGCCACGCTGGAGGCCATGGCCGGCGCGCTGGCCGCATCCACCGAGGACGCCGCAGAGGGCATCCGCAGCTTCAAAGAAAAACGCTCACCCAGCTACCTGGGCCGCTGATCTTCCATCCACCGGAAACACCCATGCGTACTTCCACAGTCTCCCCCCAAGCCGATGCGCTGAGCCGCGCGCCATTCCAGGGCAAACTCCTCATCGACGGTGCCTGGGTCGATGCCGCAGATGGCGCCACGCTGGAGCGCAACTCGCCCGCCCATGACACGCTGGTGGCTGTCTACGCGCAGGCTGGCGTCGTCGATGCCGAACGGGCCATCGGCGCCGCACGCAAGGCGTTCGACCAAGGTCCGTGGCCGCACATGAAGGGCGCCGAGCGCGCCCGCGTGCTGCGCGCCGTGGCCGACGGCATCCTTGCTCGCAAGCACGACCTGGCGCTGATGGAAACGCTCGAGAACGGCAAGCCGATTGCCCAGTCGCTCGCCGAGATCGAAGGCGCAGCCGACCTCTGGCACTACGCGGCGACACTGGCGCGCAACCTGCACGGCGACAGCTACAACACGCTCGGCGAGAAGACGCTCGGCATCGTACTGCGCGAACCGATCGGCGTGGTCAGCGTCATCACGCCCTGGAACTTCCCGTTTCTGATCGTCAGCCAGAAGCTGCCGTTTGCCCTGGCGGCCGGCTGCACGGCCGTCGTGAAGCCGGCCGAGGTGACCTCCGGCACGACCGTGATGCTCGGCGAGATCCTGCAGGCCGCCGGCCTGCCGGACGGGGTCGTGAACATCCTGGTCGGCCGTGGCAGCGTGGTGGGCGAGGTGCTGGTGACCCATCCGGATGTCGACATGCTGTCTTTCACCGGGTCCACCGCCATCGGCAAGCAGGCCGTTGCGAAGTCCGCCCAGACCTTGAAGAAGGTCTCGATGGAGCTGGGCGGCAAGAACCCGCAGATCATCTTTCCAGACTGCGATTGGGACGCAGCCGTCGACGCGGCCGTGTTCGGCATCTACTTCAACGCCGGCCAGTGCTGCAACAGCGGAAGCCGCATCCTGGTGCACGAAGCGATTGCCGAGCGTTTCACGGCTGCGGTGGTCGAGCGCTCCAAGCGCGTCAAAGTGGGTGACCCGCTGACACCCGGCATGCAGGTCGGCGCGATCACGACAGACAAGCAGCTCGAGACGATCCTGTCGCACGTCGAGGGCGCTCGCCGCGGCGGCGCCACCATTGCCCTCGGTGGCGCACGGATGGACATGACCGGCATGTACGTGGAACCGACTGTCGTGACCGGCGTCACCCGCGACATGGCCATCGCCAAGGAGGAAGTCTTCGGCCCGGTGCTGGCGGTCCTGAGCTTCAAGAACCTGGACCAGGCCGTCGAGTTGGCCAACAGCACGCTCTATGGCCTGTCGGCTGCCGTCTGGAGCCAGGACTTCAGCACCTGCCTCAGTGCGGCGCGCCGCATCAAGGCCGGCACGGTCTGGGTCAACACCTTCCTCGAGGGCCACGCCGAGCTGCCCTTCGGCGGCTACCGCGAGAGCGGAATCGGCCGCGAACTCGGCCGCTTTGCGACCGAGGATTACACCGAAACCAAGACCCTGCACATGCATCTCGGTGAACGCACCGACTGGTACCTGTCCCGTTAATCACCACAAAGGAGACTTCCATGAAAAAGCAGCTCATCAGCATTGCGATCGTTGCAGCCGCGGCAATGCCGGCATTCGCCCAGAAGGAAAGCGTCGAGGTCCTCCATTGGTGGACCTCCGGCGGCGAAGCCTCGGCGCTCAACGTGCTCAAGACCAACCTCGAGAAGCAAGGCGTCACCTGGAACGACATGCCTGTCGCTGGCGGAGGCGGCGAAGCGGCCATGACTGCCGTGCGGGCACGCGTCACGGCCGGCAACCCGCCCACCGCTGTGCAGTTGCTCGGTTTCGACGTCCAGGATTGGGCGAAGCAGGGCGTGCTCGCCGACCTGAACGACCTGGCGGCCAAAGGCAATTGGGACAAGATCGTCCCGCCGCAACTGCAGAAGTTCGCCAAGTACAACGGCAAGTGGATCGCCGTCCCGGTCAACCTCCACACGACCAACTGGATCTGGGCCAACAAGGAGGTTCTTGCAAAGGCGGGCGTGACCACCGAACCCAAGGATTTCGACGAATTCATCGCCAGCGCCGAGAAGGTGCAGAAGGCCGGCTTCATTGCGATCGCTCACGGCGGCCAGCCGTGGCAGGACGCGACCGTCTTCGACAGCGTCGTCTTGTCGACGGGCGGTGTCGACTACTACAGGAAGGCGTTCATCGACCTGGATCCGAAGGCGCTGAACTCGCCGACCACGCTGAAGGTGTTCCAGCGCATGACGCAGATCCGCAAGCTGGTCGACAAGGACTTCTCGGGACGCGACTGGAACGTCGCTTCGGGCCTGGTCATCAGCGGCAAGGCCGGCTTCCAGATCATGGGTGACTGGGCCAAGGGCGAGTTCGTCAACGCCAAGAAGGTGCCAGGCAAGGACTTCGCGTGCTACCGCTTCCCGGGGACTCAGGGCTCCGCGTCGTTCAACACCGACAACTTCGCGATGTTCAAGTTGAGCGATCCGGCAAAGACCGCGGCACAGATGAAGATGGCCGCGGACGTCATGGACCCCTCGTTCCAGTCGTCGTTCAATGTCATCAAGGGCGCGGCGCCGGCGCGCAACGATGTGTCGGACGCCGCGTTCGACGAGTGCGGCAAGAAGGCGATCAAGGACGCGGCCGAAGCCAGCAAGAACAACACGCTGGTCGGCTCCATCGCGCACGGCCATGCGGTTCCGGCTTCGATGAAGAGTTCCTTCTACGATGTCATCACGCGTCATTTCAACGGCCAGATCGACGACAAGAAGGCCGTCGCGGAACTGCTGTCGGCCGCCAGGAACTGAGCGATCCGATCAACCCTTGACCTTCGGGTGATCTCCATCACCCGGCTATCGGAGCACTGCCATGAAAGCCGGTTACCTGCCGAAGTTGTTGTTCAGCCCCAGCGCGTTTCTCGTGCTGGTGTGCGTGTACGGCTACATCATGTTCACGATGTACCTGTCCTTCACCACGTCGACGATGATGCCGTCGTTCGAATGGGCGGGCACGGCCAACTACACGCGATTGCTCGGACTGGAGAACTGGCAGGTCTCCCTCGTCAACCTGGCGACCTTCGCGAGTCTCTACATCGTGATCGCCATGGCCTTGGGTCTCGGGCTGGCGATCCTGATCGACCAGAAGATCCGCTCCGAAAGCGTCTTCCGGTCCATCTTCCTCTACCCGATGGCACTGTCGTTCATCGTCACCGGTACGGCCTGGAAGTGGTTGCTGGACCCGGGCGTCGGGTTGGAGCGCTCGATCCATCTGCTGGGCTGGGAAAGCTTCTCCTTCACCTGGATCAAGGACAGCGAGATGGCGATCTACTGCGTGGTGATCGCCGCCGTGTGGCAGACCAGCGGATTCGTGATGGCGATGTTCCTCGCGGGACTGCGCGGCGTGGACACCGAGCAGGTCAACGCGGCCAAGGTGGACGGCGCGAAGACCTGGCAGATCTACCTGCGAATCATCCTGCCGCAGCTGGGCCCGGTGTTCGTCTCGGCCTTCGTGATCCTCGCGCACATGGCCATCAAGTCCTATGACCTGGTCATCGCCTTGACCAACGGCGGCCCGGGCCGCTCGACGTGGCTCCCGTCGGTGTTCATGTATCAGTACACGTTCACCCGCAACGAGATGGCCGTCGGTGCCGCGAGTTCGGTGCTGATGCTGGTGGCCATCGGTGCAGTGGTGCTTCCCTACCTCTTGAGCGAAATGCGGAAGGTCAAAAATGGCTAATGCAGCTACCCATGCCGCCGTGCATGTACACGGGGCCAGCGGGGTCCAGCCCAGGCTGGACATCGCGCGCATCGTCCTCTACGTCGTGCTGTTCCTGTGCGCCGTGGTCTTCCTGATGCCTGTCTATGTGATGGCGGTGAACTCGTTCAAGCCGCTCGACGAGATCCGAACCGGCAACATGATGTCCTTGCCTGTAGCCTGGACGATCGCGCCCTGGCTGAGCGCCTGGAGCACGGCGCAGATCGGGGTGCAACCGACCGGTCTGCGGCCCTTCTTCATCAATTCGTTTCTGCTCGTCATTCCCGCGGTGGTGCTGTCCACGCTGATCGGTGCCCTGAACGGCTACATCCTCACGCAGTTCAAGTTCCGCGGCGCGAACCTGATGTTTGCCGCCATGCTTTTCTCGGTCTTCATTCCGTTCCAGATCGTGCTGATCCCGATGGCGAAGACGCTCGGCTTCCTGGGGCTCGCGGGGACGGTCAAGGGCCTGATCTTCGTGAACACCGTGTACGGCATCGGCTTCACGACCCTTTTCTTCCGCAACTACTACGCGGCATTCCCGTCCGAGCTGATCCGCTCGGCCCGCATGGACGGTGCCGGCTTCTTTGGGGTGATGGGTCGGATCCTTCTGCCCAACAGCACGCCGATCATTGTGGTGACCGTGATCTGGCAGTTCACCAACATCTGGAACGAGTTCCTGTTCGGTGCGTCGTTCAGCGACTTCAGCTCTTATCCGCTCACGGTGGCATTGAACAACCTGGTGAACAGCAGCACCGGGGTCAAGGAATACAACGTTCACTTCGCCGGCGCGTTCATCGCGGCGATTCCCACGCTGGTGGTGTACCTCGTGTCCGGCAAGTACTTCGTCCGCGGCTTGATGGCCGGCTCGGTCAAGGGCTGAACGCCCACCCTCTTCAGGAGACATCCATGGCATCCCTCGATCTCGTCAACGTGCAGAAGAGCTTCGGCCCCGTCAAGATCCTGCACGACATCTCCATCGGCTTGCTCGACGGCGAGTTCCTCGTGCTCGTCGGCCCCTCCGGCTGCGGCAAGAGCACGCTGATGAACATCATCGCGGGGCTCGAAGAACCGACGAGCGGATCATTGAGCCTCCAGGGCCGCGACATCACGAATGTCGCGCCGGCGGAGCGAAACATCTCGATGGTGTTCCAGTCGTACGCGCTGTACCCGAACATGACCGTTGCGAAGAATATCGAGTTTCCGCTGGAGATGCGGAAGGTAGAGAAATCGGCGCGGGCCGAGCGTGTCAAGTCGGTTTCGAAGCTTCTTCAGATCGAGCATCTGCTCGATCGCAAACCACGCCAGCTCTCGGGCGGCCAGCGACAGCGCGTCGCCATCGGGCGCGCGCTCGCCCGGGAGCCGCAGTTGTACCTTTTCGACGAACCACTCTCGAATCTCGATGCGCAGCTTCGCGTGGACATGCGCACCGAGATCAAGAAACTGCATCAGCGACTGAAGGCGACGATCGTCTACGTGACCCACGACCAGATCGAGGCAATGACGCTGGCGACGAGGATCGCCGTGATGAAAGGCGGTGTGCTGCAGCAGCTCGGCACGCCGTACGAGGTCTACAACCGCCCGGCCAATACCTTCGTCGCCAGCTTCATGGGCTCTCCGCGCATGAATCTCGTCAAGGCGCGCATGGCCGTTGCGGACGGTGCCTCGAGCCTGATGATCCAGTCGGGCCAAAGTCCGCGTGTGAACATTCCGCTGCCGCCGCCCGTGAACTTGGCCGCGCTGCAGGCTTACGCTGGCCAGGAAGTCATCGCCGGGATTCGCGCCGAAGCCGTGAGCCTCGCGCGGGACGGCATGGTCGCCGGGCCGTTGCAGTGCTTTGTCGATGCCAGGGTGGAAGTCATCGAGCCGACCGGCGCGGATACGCTGGTGGTCCTGAACCTGGGGGGCAGCGAGTTCACCGTGCGCCTGGAGCCCGATGCACCGTTGAAGCCGGAGCAGAACGCGCGCTTCCTCATCGATCTGTCGAAGCTGGTGTGCTTCGACGCCAAGACCGAGATGCTGATTGCGTGACGGCCATGACAGCGCGCGATTACGACGTGGTGATCATCGGCTCCGGGGTCGGCGGCGGGGCCGTTGCCCGGCAATTGGCCGGCACCCGCGCGCGCGTCCTGATCCTGGAGCGTGGCCCTGTGCTGCCGCGCGAACCCGAGAACTGGAGCGCCGAGTCGGTGTTCGTCGACCTGCGCTACCGCAGCACGGAAACGTGGACGAGCGGCGCGCGTCGTTTCAGGCCGGGGCAATACTATTTCGTCGGCGGCCATACCAAGTTTTACGGCACCGCCATGTTCCGCTTCCGGGAGCGCGACTTTCTTGCGCACGATCTCGAAGATGGAGCCACACCAGCGTGGCCCATTGGCTATGAGGAGCTGGAGGCCTGGTATGGCCAGGCCGAGAATCTGTTCGGAGTGCGTGGACAGGCGGGAATCGACCCGACCGAGGCGCCACGCAGCGCGCCGTACGCGCATGCGCCCATTCCGCACGAGCCGATCCTGGCCGACATCGAGCGACGATTGAAGGCGCAGGGCCTGCATCCGTTCCCGATGCCGGCAGCAGTGGACTTGGGCCCCGGCGGTCGATGCCAGCGCTGCGGCACTTGCGATGCGTTCCCCTGCCGGATCGATGCCAAGGGGGATGCCGAGATGTGCCTGGTGCGCCCGGCGCTGTTGCAGCCGAACGTCGAGTTGCGCAGCGAGACGATGGTCGAGCGATTGATCACGGATCAGACCGGCCGGCGCATCGTGGCGGCGGAGATCCAGGAGCGGGGCCTGAGGTCGCGCATTCGTGCCGGCCTGTTCGTGCTCAGTGCGGGCGCAGTCAACTCCGCGGCCCTGTTGCAACGGTCTGCCAACGATCGCCATCCTCGCGGGCTGGCGAACTCCAGCGACGTGGTGGGTCGGCATTTCATGAACCACAACTGCACCGGCTTGATGGCCCTTCATCCGACCCGGCGCAACGACACCCGGTTTCCGAAGACGCTGTCGCTGAACGACTACTACTTCGGCGACGCCGACGAAGGTGGGAGCGGGCCGCCGCTCGGGAACCTGCAGCTGCTCGGCAAGTTGAGCGAGCCCATCCTGCGCGGGGCCATGCCCGCCTGGACGCCGCGCGCCGTGCGCCGGTGGTTGGCCTCGCACAGCGTCGATTGGTACGTGATGTCCGAAGATCTCCCGCACCGTGACAGCGCGGTGCGTGTCAACGCGGACGGCAGCGTCGACCTGCGCTGGCATCGGACCAACATGGGCGCGCATCGCAAGTGGGTGCGCAAGGCCGCCGGAATCATCCGGCGCACCGGCTATCCGATCGTGTTGACCAAGCCCTTCACGATGGACACGCCTTCGCACCAGTGCGGCACCGTGCGCTTCGGCCATGACCCGGCGACCTCGGCGCTCGATCCCTGGTGCAAGGCCTGGGATCACGACAACCTGTATGTGGTCGACGCGAGCTTCTTCCCCTCGTCGGCCGCGGTCAATCCGGCCCTGACCATCGCGGCCCAGGCGCTGCGGGTCGGCCACCATCTGCGTACGGAGGTTTTGCAATGAACACCCCAAGGCCTCTGGCCGTTGTGACCGGCGCCCGACGCGGCATTGGCGCGGGCATTGCGATCGAACTCGCCTCTCGCGGCTTCGACATCGCCCTGACGGACATCGATGCGAGCGGTGCCGAGCCCACGCTGGCCGGAATCGTCGAGCAAGGCGGGGAGGCCCGGATGTTCGAGTCGGACCTCGGCCGTGTCGAGGATCACGCGAGCGTGATAGCTCGCATCGTCGACTGGCGCGGCCCCATCTCTTGCCTCGTCAACAACGCCGGGATCCCCGCACCGAGCCGTGGCGACCTTCTGGACGTGACGACCGCGTCGTTCGACCGGGTGCTCGACGTCAACCTGCGCGGCACCTTCTTCTTCACGCAGGCCGTCGCACGCCACATGGTGGATACGCCGTCGCCGGGACCCCGCGCGATCGTCACCGTCTCTTCGGTCAGTGTCGAGATGGCCTCGGTCGAACGCGGCGAGTATTGCCTGTCGAAATCCGGCCTCGGCATGCTGACAAAGCTGTTCGCGCTGCGGCTGGCGCCCCTGGGCATCGGTGTCTTCGAGGTCCGCCCCGGCGTGATCCGAACGCCAATGACCGAGGGCGTGGCCGGCGCCTATGACCAACGGATCGCGGAGGGTCTCGTTCCCATGGGACGCTGGGGGTATCCAGAGGATGTGGCGCGCGCCGTGTCGGCGTTGGCCGGCGGACGGCTGGGCTTTTCAACCGGCAGCGTCGTGCATGTCGACGGCGCCCTTTCGATTCCAAGACTATGAGCACCGAGAGCTACGACTACATCATCACCGGCGGCGGTTCCGCGGGGTGCGTCTTGGCGAGCCGGCTGAGCGCCGACCCCTCCATCAGGGTGCTGCTGCTCGAGGCCGGCGGCTCCGACCGGCATCCTTTCTTCCATATGCCTGCCGGCTTTGCGAAGATGACCCGTGGCATCGGATCCTGGGGCTGGCACACCGTGCCTCAGAAGCACCTGAAGGACCGTGTGCTGCGCTTCACTCAGGCGAAGGTGATCGGCGGCGGTTCATCGATCAATGCGCAGCTGTATACGCGTGGCGCTGCGGCGGATTACGACGAGTGGGTGAGCGAGGAGGGCGCCAGAGGCTGGTCCTATCGCGACGTCCTGCCCTACTTCAAGCGGTCCGAGAACAACCAGCGATTCGCGAACGAATTCCACGCCTACGGCGGGCCTCTGGGCGTCTCCAACCCCATCAGCCCGTTGCCGATTTGCGAGGCCTTCTTTCAGGCAGGGCAGGAGCTCGGCATCCCCTTCAACCCCGACTTCAATGGTGCCAGGCAGGACGGGCTCGGCTACTACCAGCTCACGCAACTGAACGCGCGCCGTTCGTCGACATCGACGGGATTCCTCGACAAGCAGGTTCGGGCACGATCGAACCTCCGCGTGATGATGAACACGCGCGCGCTGCGCATCGTCACCGAGCGCGGTCGCGCCATTGGCGTCGAGATCGTGAGCGCCGACAACGCGAGGCCGCGCCTGATTCGGGCCGACCGGGAAGTCGTCGTTTCGTCCGGCGCCATCGGCTCTCCGAAGCTCCTGATGCAATCGGGGATCGGACCCGCCGACCACCTGCGTGCGGTCGGCGTGCCGGTGGTGCATGACCTGCCGGGTGTGGGGGGCAACCTGCAGGATCATCTGGACCTGTTCGTCATCGCGGAGTGCACCGGCGATCACACCTATGACAAGTTCAACAAGCCCCAGCATGCCGCGTTGGCGGGCCTGCAGTACTTGCTGCTCAAGACGGGGCCGGTCGCGTCGAGTCTCTTCGAGACCGGAGGCTTCTGGTACGTCGATCCGAACGGCAACGCGCGATCGCCCGACATCCAGTTTCACCTGGGCCTGGGGTCGGGTATCGAGGCGGGAATGGCGAAACTGCAGAATGCCGGAGTCACGCTCAATACGGCATACCTCCGGCCGCGTTCTCGCGGCACGGTGCGGCTCGCGAGCCAGGATCCCGCGGCTGCGCCGCTTCTGGATCCGAACTATTGGTCGGATCCCCACGACCGGGAGATGTCGATCAAGGGGCTGCGGCTGGCGCGCGAGATCCTGTCGCAGGCGGCAATGCACCGCTACGTTCAAACCGAGATCCTTCCAGGCACGCGCCTCTCGAGCGACCAGGACCTCTTCGACTATGCGTGTGCCAATGCGAAGACGGATCATCACCCCGTCGGTACCTGCCGGATAGGGCCCGAGAGCGACCCGGCAAGCGTCGTGTCCCCCGACTTGCGCGTGATAGGCATGCAAGGGCTGCGGGTCGTCGATGCTTCCGTCATGCCACGTGTTCCTTCGTGCAATACGAACGCGCCGACCATCATGGTCGCCGAGAAAGCCGTCGACCATATCCTCGGGCGCATTTCCTAGCGACATCCACTTCAACGAACGGCGCAGGATCGGGGGTGTCAGCAGTCCTGGTCGAGCAGTCAGCAAGGCGTATCGAATGAATATCGATCAAGATCTGGAGCGCATGGCTCAACAGGAACGGCGCCTTTGTCTCACCCACTTCGACAACGCCGTGGCTTGGGAACTGGGGACAAGGCTCCGGGCCCGTTGCGAAGCGGTCGGCGTGAACCTGACCATCGAGATTCGCCACGCGGGCGAGACGGTCTTTTTCTTTGCGATGCCGGGCACCCAGCCAGAGAACGCCGATTGGGCTCGACGCAAGCGCAACACGGTCGAGTTGCTCCAAAGAAGTTCTTACGCGGTCGGAAGATCACTCGAGAAGGAAGGTTTCTCGCTCGAGCAAGACAGTCGACTGCCGGTGCGCGACTATGCCGTTCACGGCGGCGGATTCCCAATTCGAGTGATCCATGGCAATTGCGTGGGTGCCGTCGCGGTTTCCGGCGCGCCGCAACGCCGGGACCATGCCATCGTTGTCGAGGTATTGGCCGAGATGTGCGGCGTTCCGCTCGGGGATGTCGCGCTCGATTGAAGAATATCCGCCCCGCGCCCGGGCAAGCGCTACTCGACCGCCTTGGCCATGTCCTCGACGACCTTCTTGGCGTCGCCGAAGACCATCAGGGTCTTGTCCATGTAGAAGAGTTCGTTGTCCAGGCCGGCGTAGCCCGCGGCCATGCTGCGCTTGTTCACGATCACGGTCTTGGCCTTGTAGGCCTCCAGGATCGGCATGCCGTAGATCGGCGTGCCCTTCTGCAGCGCCGCCGGGTTCACCACGTCGTTGGCCCCCAGGATGATCGCCACGTCGGCCTGGCCGAACTCGCCGTTGATGTCCTCCATCTCGAACACCTGGTCGTAGGGCACCTCGGCCTCGGCCAAGAGCACGTTCATGTGGCCCGGCATGCGCCCGGCCACCGGGTGGATCGCGTACTTGACCGTCACGCCGTGCTCGGTGAGCTTGGCGGCRAGCTCCTTCACCGCGTGCTGGGCCCGGGCCACCGCCAGGCCGTAGCCCGGCACGATGATCACGGTCTCGGCATTGGAGAGCACGAAGGCCGCGTCGTCGGCGCTGCCGCTCTTGACCGGGCGCTGCTCCTTGGCGCCGGTGGCCGCACTGGCCGCCTCGCCGCCGAAGCCGCCCAGGATCACGTTGAAGAACGAGCGGTTCATCGCCTTGCACATGATGTAGCTCAGGATCGCRCCCGAGCTGCCCACCAGCGAACCGGCCACGATCAGCATCGCGTTGTTCAGGCTGAAGCCGATGCCCGCGGCCGCCCAGCCCGAGTAGCTGTTGAGCATCGAGACCACCACCGGCATGTCGGCGCCGCCGATCGGGATGATGATCARGACGCCCATCACGAAGGCCAGCACCACCATCGCGAGGAAGGCGGCCCAGCTCTCGGTGGCCATGTACAGCAGGCCGAGCGCGATGGTCAGCAGGCCCAGSACSAGGTTSAGCATGTGCTGGCCCTTGAACTGCACCGGCGCGCCCTGGAACAGGCGGAACTTGTACTTGCCCGAGAGCTTGCCGAAGGCGATCACCGAGCCGCTGAAGGTGATCGCGCCGATGGCCGCGCCCAGGAAGAGTTCCAGCCGGTTGCCCGCTGGAATCGCATAGCGCAGGAAGCCGTCGATGATGGCGGCCCCCTCGGGCGTGTTGACGCCGACGGCAGCGGCCACCGGCGGCGGCGTGATGCCGAAGGCCCAGGGCTCGACCACCGCAGCGACCGCGATGAACACGGCCGCCAGGCCGATCATGCTGTGGAAGAAGGCCACCAGYTCGGGCATCTGCGTCATCTCGACGGTCTTGGCGCGGTAGGCGCCGTAGCCGCCGCCGACCACCACGCCCAGCAGCACCCAGGCCATGCCGATCGCCTTGCCGCCCGAGAGCTGGACGATCAGCGCCGCGGTGGTCAGCATGGCGATCGCCATGCCGACCATGCCGAAGATGTTGCCGCGGATSGAGGTGGTGGGGTGACTCAGGCCTTTCAGGGCCTGGATGAAGCAGACCGAGGCGATCAGGTACAGCAGCGTGACGACATTCATGCTCATGCTGCATTCCCCTTGTCACCGGCAGGCGCGGCCTTYTTGTCCTTCTTCTTGAACATCTCGAGCATGCGCCGGGTGACCAGGAAGCCGCCGAAGACGTTGACCGCGGCCAGCGCCACGGCCAGCACGCCCATGGTCTTGCCGAGACCCGTCTCGGTCAGCGCGGCCGCGAGCATGGCGCCCACGATCACGATCGCCGAGATCGCGTTGGTGACCGCCATCAGCGGCGTGTGCAGCGCCGGCGTGACGGTCCACACCACGTGGTAGCCGACGTAGATCGCCAGCACGAAGATGATCAGGTTGATGACGGTGTGGGATACGGGGTCCATGGCTTCTCCTCGGCGATTCGCGGGTTCTTAGTTCTTGGTGACCTGGCCGTCCTGCGCCATGCGGCAGGCCGCGACGATGTCGTCCTCGAGGTCGATCTTGAGCGTGCCCTCCTTGGCCACGATCAGCTTGAGGAAGTCGAGCACGTTGCGCGCATAGAGCGAGGACGCATCGGCCGCCACCAGCGCCGCCAGGTTGGTCTCGCCRACGATCGTCACGCCGTGCTTGACCACCGTCTTGTCGGCTTCGGACAGCGGGCAGTTGCCGCCCTTCATCTCYCCGTTCRMATCSGGSCCCTTGCCGGCGGCGATGTCSACGATCACCGARCCCGGCTTCATCGACTTGACCATSTCCTCGGTGATCAGCGTGGGCGCCGCGCGCCCCGGGATCAGCGCGGTGCTGATCACGACRTCGGCCAGCGCCACGCGCTTGGCGACCTCGACCTGCTGGCGCGCCAGCCAGCTCGCGGGCATCGGCCTGGCGTAGCCGCCGACGCCGACCGCGGCTTCGCGCTCCTCGTCGGTGTCGTAGGACACCTCGATGAACTTGCCGCCCAGCGACTCGATCTGCTCCTTGACCGAAGGTCGCACRTCSGAGGCCTCGATCACCGCGCCCAGGCGCTTGGCGGTGGCGATGGCCTGCAGGCCGGCCACGCCGACGCCCAGGATCACCACCCGGGCCGCCTTCACGGTGCCGGCGGCGGTCATCAGCATCGGGAAGAAGCGCTGGTAGCGGTCGGCGGCGATCATCACRGCCTTGTAGCCGGCGATGTTGGCCTGCGAGCTCAGCACGTCCATGCTCTGGGCGCGGGTGGTGCGCGGGGCGGCCTCGAGCGCGAAGGCGGTCAGGCCGGCCGCGGCCAGGCGCTGCAGGCCGGCGGCGTCGAAGGGGTTGAGCATGCCGATGAGCACCGCGCCGGGCTTCATCAGCGCGCACTCGCGATCGTCGGGGCTGCGCACCTTGAGCACGATATCGCAGCCGAAGGCGCCCGCGGCATCGGCGATCTCGGCACCGGCGGCCTGGTAGGCCGCGTCGGTGACGCTGGCGGCCACGCCCGCGCCCGATTGCACCCGCACCACATGGCCTTGGGCCACCAGCTTCTTCGCGGTTTCCGGGGTCACGGCGACCCGGGTCTCGCCTGGCAATGTTTCAGCCGGCACGCCTATCAGCATGGACTTCTCCTCAGGGCATCGTTGGAATTCGCGCGAGCTTACCCGAAGACGCAAGCCGGAAGTTGTCCCCCAGGTGCCGACGCCATCACTGCCCTTCGAGCATCCGGTTTGCCCGCCTTGCTATCAAATCAATAGCATGCCGATTCGGGGTAGCTGGGTACACTGTCACCCTGATGAGCGGCGCAAAGACGCCGGCATCGACACGAAGAGACACAGGGGGATGGAATGCGTATAGCGGCGCTCGATGACGAGGCGCATCAGCTCGAGCTGATCCGCCACACCGTGGAGGTCATTGGCCACGAGTGCCATGGCTATGGCGACGGCAAATCGCTGCTGCGCGACCTGCACCACGAAACCTACGATCTGCTGATCCTCGATTGGGGATTGCCCGACATCGAAGGCCCGCGCGTGGTTCGATGGATCCGTGAGGACCTGGGCAACGCGCTTCCCGTTCTTTTCGTCACCCACCGGAGCGAGGAGAAGGACCTGGTCGAAGGGCTGGCCGCCGGCGCAGACGACTTCATGACCAAGCCGATCCGGGTGTCCGAACTGCAGGCCCGCGTCCGCGCGCTGCTGCGCCGCGCCTACCCCGCGCACCACGGCGGCGAGATCAGCTTCCGCAACTACCGCTTCTATCCCTCGACACGCACCTTGCGGATCGCCGGCAAACTGGTCGAACTCAGCCGGCGCGAGTACGAACTGGCCCTGTTCCTGTTCCAGAACCTGGGCCGCCTGCTGTCGCGCGAGCACCTGCGCGAAGCGGTCTGGGGCATCGGCGTCGAAGCGCCGTCGCGCTCGCTCGATACGCACATCTCGCGGCTTCGGCAAAAGCTCGACCTGCAGCCTTCGAACGGCTTCCTGCTGTCCGCCATCTACGGCCTCGGCTACCGTCTGGAACCGATCGAAGGCGACACGCTCTCACCGCTGCACCCGGACACGGGGCGATGAGCGCCGCCCGGCCGCCCGAAGGCGCTCGCACCGCAGTGCGAAGCACGGAGCTTGGCTTGTGAGCGCGGCAGGCGATGCGCTGCCGGCCCTCGGGGCCCGACTCGCCGATGGGCCCGATGCCGTGCTGGTCCTCGATGCCCTCGGCCGGGTGCTGACAGCCAACCCGGCTGCACGGCGCCATTGGCACGACGCGAGCGACCCGCTTCCCGGCCGCCGGATCGACCAGCTGCTGCGCGGGCTGTGCTGGCACGGCCATGCCGCACCCTGGCTGCCCAGCAGCGCACCGGCCGACGCCCTCGAGCCCCTGGCCGGCGAGGGCGAGGACATGGCCGGCCGCAACCTGCTACTGCGCGGCTGGCCGCAGTTCGAGGCCGACCGGCACAGCGGCTGGCTGCTGCTGCTGATCGACATCACGCCGATGCGGCGGGCGCAGCGGCAGCGCGACGACGCGCTGCGCTTCATGTCGCACGATGCGCGCACGGCCTGTGCCTCGATCCTTGGCATGGTGGACCTGGCGCGCGCGCGGCCCGCGGCGGTCGACAACGACGCGCTGCTGGCGGGCATCGAACGCGAGGCGCAGGCCGGCCTCGACCGCACCGACGCCTTCCTGGCGCTGGCACGCGCGCAGCGGCAGCCCTTGCGCCTCGAAGCGCTCGACCTGGGGCTGCTGCTGCAGCAGGCGGTCGACATGGCATGGTCGCGGGCCCGCCAGCGACAGGCCCGCATTCGGCTCCCGAGCACGCTGGCGGCAGCGCCCTGCCTGGCCGACAGAGGCCTGCTGGCGCGCGCGCTGCAGGCTTTGCTCGAGCACGCGCTCGATCGCTGTTCGCCGAGCTCGGACTTGCACTGCGGCATCACGGCGGAAGGCGATCGATGGTGCGTCTTCGTGCAAGACCCGAGCCCCGGGCCGGTGGCCGAGCTACATTGCCGGCTGGCCCGCACCGTGGCACAGCGCCACGGCGGATCGATCGAGGTCGAGCGGCCGGCCGGCGGCGGCTGCAGCGTCAGGCTGCTGCTCCCGAGGGCGGCCGCGGCACCGGAATCGCACGAGGATGCGTGAGGACGCAATGCGTGCAGCGCCGGGCCGCCCCAAGCAAGCGCGCACCGCAGTGCGAAGCACGAAGGTACTCTCATGACCATGGAAACGCGCTGGAAACCCAATGTCACGGTGGCGGCCGTGATCGAGCGCCAAGGCCGCTATCTGCTGGTCGAGGAAGAGACTCCGGACGGCCTGCGCCTGAACACGCCGGCCGGCCACCTCGACCCCGGCGAATCGCCCGCCGAGGGCTGCGTGCGCGAGACCCTGGAAGAAACCGCCCACCACTTCACGCCCACCGCCCTGGTCGGCATCTACCTGGCGCGCAGCCGGTGGCCCGAGGACATCACCTACCTGCGCTTCGCGTTCGCCGGCACGCTGGGTGCCTTCGAGCCGGCGCGGGCGCTCGACCAGGGCATCGTGCGCACGCTGTGGTTGACGGTCGAAGAGATCCGCGCCAGCACGGCGCGGCATCGCAGCCCGCTGCTGCTGCAGGGCGTGGAAGACCACCTGGCCGGGAAGCGCTATCCGCTGGAGCTGGTGCGGGTCGATCCGTCGCTCAAGCGCTGACGCTGGCGATCACGCCGCCGCCGAGGCAGACCTCGCCGTCGTACAGCACGGCCGACTGCCCGGGCGTCACCGCCCACTGGGGCTCGTCGAAATCGAGGCGGAAGGCGCCGTTGGCCCCCTCGCCCAGCCGGCAGGCCGCATCCGCCTGGCGGTAGCGCGACTTGGCGGCCAGCGGACCGGCGGCCGGGGCATCGCCCGCCACCCAGCTCGCATCGTCGGCCTCGAGCGTCGGCGACAGCAGCCACGGATGGTCGTGGCCCTGCACCACCCACAGCGTGTTGCTGGCGACGTCCTTGCGCGCCACGAACCACGGCGCATGGTCGCCGGCGCCGCGCTGCGCGCCCTTGGCCTTGATGCCGCCGATGCCGAGCCCCTGGCGCTGGCCCAGCGTGTAGAAGCTCAGGCCCTGGTGCTCGCCGATCTTGCGGCCGCGCTCGTCGCGGATCGGGCCCGGCTCCTTCGAGATGTAGCGGTTGAGGAACTCGCGGAAGGGCCGCTCGCCGATGAAGCAGATGCCGGTGGAGTCCTTCTTCTTCGCGTTCGGCAGGCCGATCTCGTCGGCGATGCGCCGCACCTCGGTCTTGTGCAGCTCGCCGACCGGAAACAGCGTCTTCGACAACTGCTGCTGGTTGAGCCGATGCAGGAAGTAGCTCTGGTCCTTGGCCGGGTCCAGGCCCTTGAGCAGCTCGTAGCGCCATCCCACGTCGCGGGCGCCATCGCACGCGGTCGCGTGCGATTCATGTGGATGCCGGCTCGGCATTGCGTCCGGGGCCGCCGGGATACGGCGGACCCGGGCGTAATGGCCGGTGGCGATCTTCTCGGCGCCGAGCCGCATCGCGTGATCGAGGAAGGCCTTGAACTTGATCTCGGCGTTGCACAGCACGTCCGGGTTGGGCGTGCGGCCGGCCTGGTACTCGCGCAGGAACTCGGCGAACACGCGGTCCTTGTAGTCGGCCGCGAAGTTGACATGCTCGATCTCGATGCCCAGCACGTCGGCCACGCTGGCGGCGTCGACGAAATCGATGTTCGACGAGCAGTATTCGCTGTCGTCGTCGTCTTCCCAGTTCTTCATGAAGATGCCGACCACCTCGTGGCCCCGCTGCTTCAGCAGGTGCGCCGTGACCGCGGAGTCGACTCCGCCGCTCAGGCCCACCACGATGCGCTGCTTTTTCATAAGGCTGGGATTGTCCCAGGACCGGCAAGCCGGTGCCCGGGGACGGGAATCAGCGGGGCGAAGGCCGGTCGCGGAGTTCGGCCAGGATCTCGTAGGAGCGCAGCCGCGCCTCGTGATCGAAGACCTGCGAGGTGATCATCAGTTCGTCGGCACCGGTGCGCTCGACGAAGGCCTCGATGCCGGCGCGCACCGTGTCGCGCGAGCCCACGGCGGAACACGACAACACCGATTCGAGCAGGGCGTTCTCGGCCGGCCCGACCTTCTGCCGGTAGCCCGCGACCGGCGGCGGCAAACGGCCGGGCCGGCCGCTGCGCAGGTTCACGAAGGCCTGCTGCCAGGAGGTGGCGCGGAACGCGGCTTCCTCGTCGGTCTCGGCCGCGAAGACGTTGAAGCCCAGCATCACATAGGGCTTGGCCAGCTGCGCCGAAGGCTTGAAGGTCTCGCGGTAGATGCGGATCGCCTGCATCAGCTGCTGCGGCGCGAAGTGCGAGGCGAACGCATAGGGCAGGCCCAGGTGGGCCGCGAGCTGGGCCCCGAAGGTGCTGGAGCCGAGGATCCACACCGGCACCTCGAGCCCCTTGCCGGGCACCGCGAGCACCGGCTGGCGCGGCTCCTTCGACATGAAGTCCATCAGCTCGACCACGTCCTGCGGGAACTGGTCGGCGTCGGATTGGAGGTCGCGCCGCAGCGCCTGCGCGGTGCGCTGGTCGGAGCCCGGCGCGCGGCCCAGGCCGAGGTCGATGCGGCCCGGGTACAAGGACTCCAGGGTGCCGAACTGCTCGGCGATCACCAATGGCGAGTGGTTCGGCAGCATCACGCCGCCGGCGCCGATGCGGATGGTCGAGGTACCGGCGCCGATGTGGGCCAGCAGCACGGCGGTGGCCGCGCTTGCGATGCCCGGCATGCCGTGGTGCTCGGCCAGCCAGTAGCGCCGGTAGCCCAGCTTCTCGCCGTGCCGCGCCAGCGACAGCGAATTGCGGAAGGACTGCGCGGGGTCGCTGCCTTCGGTGACGGGGGAGAGATCGAGGATGGAAAACGCAATCATGCCGCTATCTTGGCCCGGATCGGGCGCGTTCAAGCCGCGAAGGGCTATTGGCCCGACTCCGGATAGGCTTGCGGCCATGAGATGGCATCTTTTCGCTTCCCGCATGCTTGCTTTGGCCCTGGCGCTGGCCTTGGGCGCCTGCGGCTCGCTGCCGACGAATGTCGAGCGCCCCGTGTCGACGAGCCTGCCCGCCGCGCCCGAGCAGAGCCCGCTGGCGCGGCTGGCCGCGAGCGAGCTGCCGGCCGGCGCCCAGTCGGGCTTCCGGCTGCTGCCGCTGGGCGCCTACGGGCTCGATGCCCGGCTGGCACTGATCGGCCGCGCCACGCGCACGCTCGACCTGCAGGTCTACATCATGGAGAACGACGAGTCCGGCCGGGCGGTGTTCGCGGCGTTGCGGGATGCGGCCCTGCGCGGCGTGCGCGTGCGGCTCCTGCTCGACGATTTCAACAGCGCCGGGGCCGAGCCCCTGCTGCAGGCGCTGGTCGGCGTGCCGAATTTCGAGATCCGGCTGTTCAACCCGTTCTGCTGCGCCCGCCAGAGCCTGGCCAGCCGCATCGCCAGCTCGCTCGGCGATCTGACGCGGCTCGACCACCGGATGCACAACAAGCTGATGATCGCCGATGGCGCACTGGCGATCGTCGGCGGCCGCAACATCGCCGACGCGTACTTCGGCCGCAATGCAGTGGCGAACTTCATCGACCTCGACGCCGTCGCCGCCGGGCGCGTGGTGCCGCAGCTGGGCGTGCTCTTCGATCGCTACTGGAACAGCGAGGAGTCCTTTCCGGCCGAGGCGCTGGTCCGCCCGCCGGCCGCGGGACCCGAGCGCTCGGCCACGCTGGCCCGGCTGCTGCCCCCGGAGGCGAGCCGGATCGACCTCGCGCTGCCGCCCGCCGACCTGCTGGGCCGCGAGCCGGTCGGCAAGGAACTGGCGGCCAATCGCCTGAGCCTGCTGTCCGGCCTCGCCTATGCCGTCGCGGACCTGCCGTCCAAGCGGCTGCAGATCGGGGACGAGCTCGAGGCCAACAGCCTGATGACCGGCGCGGTCAGCCAGATGCTCGGCACCCGCAGCGAACTGGTGGTGAGCTCGCCCTACCTGGTGCCGGGCACGCGCGGCATGGCGGTGCTGCACAGCCTGCAGCGCAAGGGCGTCGACATGACGCTGGTGACCAATTCGCTGTCGGCCAACGACTCGGCCCTGGTCTACATCGGCTATGCGCGCTATCGGCTGCCGATCTTGCGCGCCAGCGTCAAGCTGTACGAGGTCAGTGCCCAGCCCTCGGCGAGCGCGAGCCGCCCCTTCTTCAGCGGCTCGTCACGCGGACGCCTGCATGCCAAGCTGGTGGTGATCGACCAGCAGGTGGTGCTGCTCGGGTCGCTGAATCTCGACCCGCGCTCGGCCCGCCGCAACACCGAGCTCGGGGTCGCCATCGACAGCCCGGCGCTCGCCAGGGAGGCGCTGCGCCTGCTCGAGGCCATGAAGAGCGAGGCCTACGGCGTGCGGCTCGAGTCGGAAGGCAACGCGCTGTCCTGGGTGTCGTCCGGCGAGGACGACGCGCAGGTCGTCGACACCGAGCCGGGGGTTTCGCCATGGAACGCGCTGCAGCGGATGCTGCTGCAGCCGCTGGTGCCCGAGGACCTGCTGTAGGGACTGGCCCCGTCAGGCCTCGAGAGGCTGGCTCAGGCCAGGGCCTTGGCCTTGAGGCGCTCGAACTCTTCCTGCGTGATGGTGCCGGCGTCGAGCAGCGCCTTGGCGTCCGCGATGTGCTCGGCCGGCGATTTGCCCGCCACTTCGCGGATGTAGGCGTCGGTGTCGGACTTGGCGCGCTGCAGGCTGGCGCGCTGGCGCTCCGCCATGCCGCGGCCGCGGGTAATGATGTAGATGATGGCCGTCAGGCCCGGGATGATCACGAGCCCGATGATCCACAGCACCTTGGACCCGCCGCCCAGCTCCGAATCACGGAACAGGTCGCCGATGATCTGGAACAGGATGAGCAGATAGACGATGAGGACGAAGGTCGACAGCAGGAGTTGGATCAGGTCCCAAAAATTGCTCATACAGGTCTTTCTAGCTTGTTGAAAAAACGAGGAATGGGGCTCGGCGCTCAGGGCCGGCGCGTCGCGCCGTGCGCCATCGAGCGCAGCAGGCTCAACACGAAACCGCCGGTGAACATGCCCAGCACGTAGATCAGCAGCACCAGCACCGAGATCGGCAGCGTGATGCTCATCGAGAACAGCGAGACGGTCGCCGACTCCAGGTTCTGGACCTTGAACAGCACGACGATGCCGGCCAGGATCACGATCAGCGCGATGTAGACGTAGCGATGCATGAGGCTCTCTCCTTTCGTGAAATGACTGCGTGACGATGGCTCATCCGGCGGGCCCTCGCTGGCGGCTTCGGCCCGCGGCGACGTCGCACCAGCGCCGGCAGTGGCAGCAACAGCGAAAGTGCAAGAAGCCATCGGCATGAAAAGCGGGTCGGCATGGGGGTCCTCGTCTAGACCGTGATGACACCGGAAACCAGGGCCCACAGGGCCATCAGCGCAGCGAGCACGTGCACGCCCCAGAGGATCACCGACGCGGAGACGATCGCTACAGCGGTCGAGCCATCGCCGAAGACCGGGAAGAACTGCCCCAGCGTGGCCTTGATCAGCACCAGGCAGGCCACGTCGGCCAGGCAGCAGCCGATCCAGTAGCCCACCGCGGAGGCGAAGCCCAGGTAGTTGCCGAAGCCGGCCTTGGCATAGGCGTAGATGCCGGTGTCGAGGTCGGGCCGGCGCCGCGACAGGGTCTGGAACACCAGCGCGAGCATCAGCATCCCGGTGCCTGCGATGGCCCAGGCGACCAGCGCGCCGAGGCCGCCGGTCGAGCGGCCGAAGGCCGAGGGCAGCGCGAAGATGCCCGAGCCGATCATGGATCCGACCACCAGCGCAATGAGGGCGCCGCGGGAGAGCTTCTGGTCTTGCGATGTGGTCATGCAGGATCAGCGAAAGAGGGCCAAGGCGTCCGTGCACCCCCCGGAATTCTTGTTCTCATGTGTCCTTGTCGACGGTTCTCGCGCATCGGCCGTGTCCATGGAGCGCCTGGTGCGGACGAGCATCAGTGGCTCGCGATTCTTTGTCAAGGGCGACTTCTAGCGCCGCGCGCGGCACTGGTTTTTCGGATTTGGTGGCCGCATGATCGTTCGCTCGCGGGTCTCGCCACAGGGCGAGGACCGCCCTTGCAAGGTTCATCCGACGAAAGGACTGCCATGACATCGATCCACGGTTGCTGTGCTGCCGACGATGGCGAAACTTCGACAAGCCGCAGCGGGCGGCGCGCCTGGCTGAAGTTCGGGGCGGGAACCGGCGCCGCCGTGCTGATGGCCGGCATCGGCCTTCGCACGGAAGACGCCGAAGCGGCATCGCTGAGCCAGGCCCGGCGCGATGCGATGACCCCCGACGCGGTCATCGAGATGATGAAGAAGGGGAACCAGCGCTTTCGCGCCGGCAAGCTGCAGACGCACGACTACCTGGCGCAGAAACGCGCCAGCGCCTCGGGCCAATATCCGGCCGCGGTGATCCTGAGCTGCATCGACTCGCGCGCGCCGGCCGAGATCCTGCTCGACATGGGCATTGGCGACACCTTCAATGCGCGCATCGCCGGCAACATCGCCAACAAGGACCTGATGGGCAGCCTGGAGTTCGCGTGCGCGGCCGCCGGCGCCAAGGTGGTGCTGGTGATGGGGCACACCGCCTGCGGCGCGGTCAAGGGCGCCATCGACAACGTGCAGCTCGGCAACCTGACCGGACTGCTCGACACCATCAAGCCGGCCATCGCCGCGACCACCTATGCGGGCGAGCGATCCAGCAAGAACCCGGCCTTCGTCGATGCCGTGGCGCGGGCCAACGTGCAATTGACGATCGATACGCTGCGCAGCGGCAGTCCGATCCTCGCCGATCTCGAGAAGAAGGGGCAGATCAAGATCGTCGGGTCGATGTACGACCTGTCGAACGGGGTCGTGACCTTCCTGGGCTAGCGCGCCTAGCGCGCCTGGCAGCGGCCGCGGGCGCTCGCTCCGCGTCCGAAATGTCAAAGCACGTCGAGTTCGCAACTCGACGCGCGCTCTTGTCCTGCGTGCTCATCTCCCGCGCCGTCCCCGGCGGCCCCGCCGACCACCCTTTCCGACGATTCTCGGCAGCCACGGGTGAACCCTGCGGCCCACCTTCTTGCGCAATCTCAAAATTGAGACTAGTATCTAAATACGCACTGAAGCACAGTGTTTCGCGATGGCCTCAAGCCATCGATCCCGTTAGCCATCACGGCGCAGGACCGCGCCGGACAGGAGAGATCGACGTGGAAGCAACAGCGACCCCCGCGGCAGGCGCCGCACGGAACATCGAGCACGAGGACAAGGTCACCGGCTACGGCTGGAAGGCCCTGGCCGGCTCGGCCATCGGCTACGCCATGGACGGCTTCGACCTGCTGATCCTCGGCTTCATGCTGCCGGCGATCTCTGCGGAGCTTCATCTGACCCCGGGCCAGGCAGGCTCCCTGGTCACCTGGACGCTGATCGGCGCGGTGGCCGGCGGCATCCTCTTCGGCTCGCTCAGCGATCACTACGGACGCATTCGCGTACTGACCTGGACCATCGTCCTGTTCGCGCTCTTCACCGGCCTGTGCGCCTTTGCCCAAGGCTATTGGGACCTGCTCGCCTATCGAACCATCGCCGGCATCGGCCTCGGCGGCGAATTCGGCATTGGCATGGCGCTGGCAGCGGAAGCCTGGCCCGCCAGGCATCGGGCGCGCGTCTCTTCCTATGTCGCGCTCGGCTGGCAGACCGGGGTCCTGGGCGCCGCCCTGCTGACGCCGCTGCTGCTGCCGACGATCGGCTGGCGAGGGATGTTCCTCGTCGGCGTTCTCCCCGCCATCGTGGCCTGGGTGATCCGCAACCGGCTGCACGAACCCGAAGTGTTCGTCCGCAAGGCCAAGACCAGGGGCTCGAAGTCGAAGGCCTTCAAGCTGCTCGTCAAGGACGCCCGCACGACCCGCACCAGTCTCGGCATCGTGATCCTGTGCGCGGTCCAGAACTTCGGCTACTACGGGATTATGATCTGGATGCCCAGCTTCCTCGCGAACAAGTTCGGCTTCAACCTGACGAAGTCCGCGATGTGGACGTCGGTGACCATCCTCGGGATGATGGCCGGCATCTTCGTCTTCGGCCAGTTGGCCGATCGCATCGGCCGCAAGCCGAGCTTCCTGCTGTTCCAGGCCGGCGCCGTCGTGATGGTGCTGCTCTACGCCCAGTTGTCGGACCCGGTCTCGATGTTGTGGGCCGGCGCACTGCTCGGCATGTTCGTGAACGGCATGCTCGGCGGCTATGGCGCCCTGATGTCGGAGGCCTACCCGACCGAGGCTCGTGCCACGGCGCAGAACGTCCTGTTCAACATCGGCCGCGGGATCGGCGGCTTCGGACCCGTGGTGGTCGGCGCACTGGCCGCCGCCTACTCCTTCCAGGTCGCCATTGCGCTCCTGGCCGCGATCTACGTCCTGGACATGCTCGCCACGGTGTTCCTGATTCCCGAGCTCAGGGGCAAGGAGCTCGAGTAATGACACACGCAGCAGCGACCGCACAAGCGATCTCTTTCGAATCGGAGAACGTCATGAGCGCCACATCATGTTTCCAGCGCAACGCCGCGAGCGTGGCCTCGCATCGATGCGAGGTCGCCGAGCACCGGTGGGTCAACGACCGCTACAGGTACCTGCGGCTCAGCGCCCGGGCGGACCTTGCGGGAAGCACCAGGCCCGGGCAGTTCTACCAGCTCAAATGCCCGTCGACCGATGCGCTGCACCCCTTCCTGCTGCGCCCGATGAGCGTCTACGGTGTCGGCCCCGAGGCCGGCACCATCGAGTTCCTCTACAACGTGACCGGCGTCGGGACCCGCGCCCTCTGCGCGCTCGAGGCCGGTGACCGCATGGACATCGTGGGTCCGCTCGGCAACACCTTCGTCCTCGATCCCGGAATCCAGCGAATTCTCGTGGTCGCTCGAGGTGTCGGCCTGGCCACCATGGCGCCCCTGCTCCAGCACGCCGCCCAGTCCGGCATCGAAATCACGGCGATCATGTCCGCAAGGGCTCCCAAGGACCTCATGCGCAACGAGTTCCTTCGCGGCGTCGAAGCCGACGTGCACTGCGTCTACGACAGCGACGGCAGTTCTTCGGTCGAAGGTGTGGAAGCCCTGGTGCGCCGGCTGCTGAACGCGCAGGACCATGACGTCGTCTACACCTGCGGCTCGCACCGCATCCTGATGCTGCTTCAGCAGCTGCTGCGGGACTATCCCCGGACCCGCGGCGAGGTCGCCATGGAGCAACGCATGGCATGCGGCATGGGCGTCTGTCTTTCCTGCGTGCGCCTGTTCGACAAGGACGGCGACAAGCAATTCCTTCGCGTCTGCCGCGAAGGCCCCGTGTTTCCAATCTGCGACGTCGTCGGGGAGGTGGAATTTGGCTGATCTGAACGTCAGGGTCGGAGAACTGGAGCTGCGCAACCCGGTGATGCCCGCCTCGGGGTGCTTCGCCATCGAATACAGCGAGGCCCTGGATTTCAACAAGCTGGGTGCCCTCGTGATCAAGAGCGTGTCGCCGAAAAGCCGGGCCGGCAACCCGACGCCGAGGGTGACCGAAGCCTGCAGCGGGATGCTGAATTCGATCGGCATTCCCAGCAAGGGCCTGGACCACTACCGCCGCGAGGTGCTGCCGCCCTACACCTGCTTCGACACGCCGGTGGTGGTATCGATCTCGGCCGACACGGTGGGCGAATTCGCCGATGCGGTGGCGCAGATGTCGCTGCCCGAAGTGGCGGTGATCGAGGCCAACATCTCGTGCCCCAATCTCGAGGCCGACGGCATGGCCTTCGCCATGACGCCGGAGACCACGTACCAGGTGCTGAGCGCGATCCGCAGGCGCACCGCGCATGCGCTCTGGGCCAAGCTCACACCCAACGCCTCGCACATCGCCGCCGTCGCGAAGGCCGCGGAAGAAGCCGGCGCCGATGCGCTCGTCATGGGGAACACCGTTCTGGGCATGTCGATCGACGTGCGCACCCGCAAGCCCAAACTGGGCAATGTCATGGGCGGCCTGTCGGGGCCGGCGATCAAGCCGATCGCGCTGCGCATGGTGCACCAGTGCTATCGCAGCGTCCGGATTCCGATCATCGGCTGCGGCGGCATCTGCAGCGCAGACGATGCGGTGGAGTACATGCTCGCCGGCGCCAGCGCCGTGCAGGTCGGCACGGCGTCCTTCCTCGACCCGGGCGCGATGCAGAAGATCATCGACGGACTGGCTGCCTACTGCCGGGAGATGGGGGTCGCGCACATCCGCGATCTCACGGGCCAGGTCAAGCTCGACCGCCAACTGTCGGATCGCTGGCTGCGGTTTGCGCAACAGTCGGGCTGAAGCCATGGACCTGTGCGCACTCAGGCCACTGGCCGAGAAGCTCTTCGCCGATGTTCGCGCGCTTTCGTTCGACGGCGTCGGCGTCACCCGCGAGAGCTATGGCCGCGGCGAAACGGCGGCGGCCGACTACCTGCGGCAGTTCGCCCTGGCCGAAGGCCTGGGCGTGGCGGCCGACAAGGCCGCCAACCTCGTGTTCCGGCTGGCGGAAACACCGCCCGATGCGCCGGTCGCATGGACGGGTTCCCACATCGATTCCGTGCCGCAGGGAGGGAACTTCGATGGGTTGGCGGGCGTGGTCGCCGGATTGCTGTGCCTGCTTGCGCAAAAGCAAGAGGCCCATCGGCCCAGGCTGCCGCTCGAAGTGATTGCCTTCCGTGGCGAGGAAAGCGCCTGGTTCGGCAAGGCCTACATGGGCTCCGGCGCCCTGTTCGGCAAGGTGAGCGAAGCCGACCTCGAATTGAGGCAGCGCAGCACCGGCGAAACGATGGCCGAATGCATGCGCAAGGCAGGCGCCGATGTCGAGGCGATCCGGGCTCAGCAGATCCTCTTCGACAAGGCGCGAGTCAAGGCCTACATCGAACTGCACATCGAGCAAGGGCCGGTGATGATCGCCCGCCAGCTGCCGCTCGCGGTTGTCTCCGGCATCCGGGGCAATGTCCGGCACAACCACATCGTCTGCCATGGCGATGCGCAGCATTCAGGCGTGGTGCCGCGTTGGCTGCGACATGATGCGATGTTCGCGGTGGCCGACCTCATCATGCGCATCGACGCGCACTGGCGGGTCCTGCTGGAGCGCGGTACGGATCTGGTCGTGACGGCCGGCATCGTCAACACCGATCCGGCCGAACACTCCATCTCCCGCATCCCGGGCCGGGTGAGCTTCAGTCTCGAGGCGCGCAGCAAGAGCAACGACACCCTCGAGGCGTTCTACCAGTTGATGCGCGCCGAATGTGCGGCGATCGGCCGCGAGCGCGGCGTGGGCTTCGAATTCGACCGCCGGCTTCTCAGCGATCCCGCCACGATGGACGACCGGATCTGCGGCCTGCTGTCGAAGGCTTGCGCGGACCAGAACGCAGCGTTCGAAGTGATTCCCAGTGGTGCAGGGCACGACGCGTCGCTGTTCGCCAATGCGGGCATTCCGAGCGGCATGCTGTTCGTGCGCAATCAGAACGGTTCCCACAACCCCCGCGAAGCGATGGAGATCGACGATTTCATGCTCGGCGTCCAGGCCATGAACCATGCATTCAACCAGTTGAGCTGAGCTTGCGCACATGATCCAGAGCATCACATTGCGACGCCCCGACGACTGGCACCTTCACCTGCGCGATGGCGAAGTGCTCAAGACCGTGCTGAGGCACACGAGCGCGCAGTTCGCGCGCGCCATCGTGATGCCCAACCTGAAGCCCCCGGTCACGACGACCGCCATGGCGCGTGCCTACCGCGAACGCATCCTCGCCGCCTTGGACCCCGGCGTTCGGTTCACGCCGTTGATGACGGCCTATCTTTGCGACGACACTCCGGCCGACGAACTGCGGCGCGACTTCGACGAAGGCGTCTTCACCGCGGCCAAGCTGTACCCGGCGGGCGCCACCACGCACGCCGAGTTCGGCGTCACGTCCACGGCCAAGGTGGTCAAGGCCCTGGAAGCCATGCAGGCGATCGGAATGCCTGTGCTCGTTCATGGCGAAAGCACCGACCCCGAGGTGGATGTGTTCGATCGCGAAGCGGTCTTCATCGACACGACGCTGCGGCCCTTGCTGAGGGACTTCCCTGCCCTGCCGCCCAACGAAGGCACCGTCACCCTGCAGAGGTCCGGCTTCCAGGTGCCGGCGGACATCGCCCTGCCCGGTAGGGGGGGCACGATCCACCCCTTCCTGGGCGCAGCAGGCTTGCCATGGACGATCGTGCGACACCGCGCAGCATAGGACACCTCGCATGCTGTTCGATTCACTGGTTTCGCCTATAGTCTCTTTTTCGATCCAAAATGTGGAAAACGAGATGAAAGCCGCGAGCCAGACATTCAAATCATCGATCGACTACGTGGCCCTGGGCAACCGCCTGCGCGCTTACCGGATTGGCGCCTCGCTGCTCGCGGAAGACGTGGCCGAGCGGCTCGGCGTCTCGCGCGCGGTGATCTATCGCCTCGAAAAGGGCGAGATCGTCAAGATCGAAACCCTGGAGCGGCTCGCGCATCTGCTCAACACCTCCGTCGCCTCGCTGCTGGGCGTGGAGGTCGAGTACTACCCGACGGCATTGGGGCTCTTCGAACGCATGCGCCAACTCGAAGAATCATCCGATCGCATCCTGGCGCATTTCGAGCCCATCTCGCTGCTCCTGACATCCGACGCGTACCTGCCGCTGCTGCGTGAAATGCTGGCAGAGGCGTCGCCCAAAGGCGCGGGAAAAGGCCCGAGTTCGGCCGACATCGACAAGATGCTCGAGATCATGCAGGAGCGACGCGCATTCTTCCAGCGCCGGCGACCCCACATCGTCAGCCTCATTGGCCTGCGTGAACTGGAGCGGTTCGTGGACACGGGTCTGGTCGGACGCGTCGATCTTCCCGAGACGCTTCGGGCCGCTCGGCGACTGGCGGCACGCCGCGAGGTCGAGCGGATTGCCAGCCTCATGGAAAGCGAGCCGATCGACGTCCAGATCGGCCTGATCGATGACGCCATGCCCGCATCGACGTTCCAGGTGTTCTCGGGACGTGAAAGCACCGTTCTGGCCGTCAGCCCCTTCCGGCTCGGCGAGCTTCCCAACGTCAGGAACGGCATTGCCACCGTGACCGCATCGCCGGAAGCCGTGCGGATGTACGAAACCATGATCGGCAGGCTCTGGAAGGCTGCCTACAAGGGCAAGTCGGGCGCCCAGCATCTGCGCAAGCTGCTCGAACGAATTCACTAGATCTCATTGGAGCGATGTTGACCCCCCGAATTCCAAACAAGCTGGCCCGAAGCGTCGCCGGGAAACTGATCGACGCCGGGTGTGTCAGCGTCCGCACCGACGAGCCCTTCCGGCTCCCCTCCGGCTGGGCCAGCCCGGTCTACATGGACTGTCGCCGACTGATTTCCTTTCCTGCGTTTCGACGCGAATTGGTCGGCCACGCTGTCGAACTGCTGAAGGCTCGCGGCTGCCTCGAGGGCCTGGCCTCGGTGGTCGGCGCGGAGTCGAGCGGGATTGCCCTGGCGGCGTGGATCGCCGAGGCTTTGGACCTGCCGCTCGCGTACGTCCGCAAGCGGCCGGCAGGCAAGAGCCAGATCGAGGGCGTGATCCGTCCCGGCGACAAGGTGCTGCTGATCGACGACCTGATGGCGGCCGGACATTCGAAGACGGGGTTCTGCAGTGCGCTGGCCTCGGTCGGGGCGCAGGTGGCGGATGTCTTCGTGATCTTCGACTATGGGTGCTTTCCGACCGGGCCCTTGCTGGCGTCGTTCGGCATCGAGGTCCATGCCTTGGCCACCTGGCGCGACGTGCTGCGCGCCGCCGAAGAACGAGGAAATCTTGAATTGATCCGTGAGCTGCAGGAATTTCTCAACAATCCGCCGGCGTGGTCGCAAGCGCATGGCGGTCGGGGCGCAGATTCACGAGCTCAGAACGCGTTGAAGGAGAGCAAGCAATGAATTTCAAGGATATCGCCGAGCGTTTCGAGCGCGCAGAGTCGGGCACCGACGCCTTCAAGGTCTTCTACAAGGACGCCTTCGAGCTGATGAAGAGCGACCCCGAGAACGCAGCGCTGTATTTCGTCGTGGCCGTGGCCGGGCAATCGTACGTGCGAACCTACGAGGACCAGGGCGTGACGGCCGAATTCGCCGACGAGGCCAAGKCCACGCTCGCGGCCTTCAATGCCAAGCTGATCCGCGCCCTGGCGTCGGAGCCGGCCATTCGACTGCGCCTGCTGGGCGAGGTCGCGACCGACTACGAGTGGAACATCGCCAGCTACTAGCTGCCGATGGCCGCGACGGACCGGATTGCCGGCTCTCGCAAGGACGCGCGCGCACAGGCCAGGAACGGGTCGATCAGCGGACTGTCCCAATCGCTGCGCCAGCATGCCGCGATGTCCATCCTTGCATCGACGTCGCGCAAGGGCCTGAACACCACGCCGGGAGGCCGGCCGATCTGGGCGCAGGCGGGCAGGATCGCCACGCCCTTGCCTGCCAGGACAAGCGCCAAGGCCGAGACCATCGTCTCGACCCGTTGCGCGATCGGCATGCTGACATCGTGCCGCCGCAGCATCGACGCGACGACCGATTTGTCGACATCGCCCTCGGGCACGGGCAGCCCGATGCGCGCGAGACCCGACAGGCGCGCCAACGGAATGCTGGCCAGTCGCGCCAGCGGTGAATCGGTGCGCACCGCAAGCATCAACGGCTGGCTGCCGATGCGCTCGACCGCAATGCCCTCCTGCGCGATGGGAGGAATGCAGATCGCCACCGACACGTCCGAGTCGACGAGGGCCGAGACATTGTTGACGGCGTTCAGCTCCACATACTGGATCTCCACCTCCGGCAACCGGAGCCGCAGCTCGTTTTCCAGCCGCGGCAACACCAGGTAGGACAGCACGATCATCGTGCCGACGGTGAGCCGGCCCCGGCGGCCCGAGCCGACGGCGCGCGCCGCGTCGAAGCCTTCGTTGGCCAGAAGCAATGCCTCTTTCGCGCGGCGGAACAGCGCGTTGCCCGCATCGGTGATTTCCATGCCGTGCGCCGCCCTGCGAAACAGCGGCGTGCCCACCGCCGCCTCCAGGTTCTTGATGTGAACCGACAGCGGCGGCTGTGCCATGTTGAGCCGGCGCGCGGCCTTGCCGACGCTGCGCTCCTCGGCGACGGCCACGAAATAGCGAAGGGTTCGGAGGTCGGGTGTAGCCATACGCTGTGCATATGCCTTTTCAAGAAAACAGTATTGGACGCCATGTTGCGGGGCATCAATCATTTGCGCATGAAAGAATTTCCCGTCCTTCCCAGGTCCGAGATCTGCGAGATGCCTGCAACGACCCTGCGCATGCGGGTCGCGCAACGCGAGCTCTCGCCGGTGGAGATCGTGGAAGAGGTGCTGCGCCGCGCCGATGCGCTGCAGCCGCACCTGAACTGCTTCATCACGCTGTGCCATGAGCAGGCCCTGCAACAGGCCAGGGAAGCCGAACAGGCGCTGATGCGCGGCGAGGCCCCGGGCCTGCTGCATGGCCTGCCCTTCACGGTGAAGGACATCGTCGACACCGCCAACGTGCGGACCACCTACGGCTCCCTGCTGCACCGCGACCACGTGCCCACGAAGGACGCGTTGGCCGTGGCGCGCATGCGCGAGGCCGGCGCCATCCTCATCGGCAAGACCACCTCGTCCGAATTCGGCGCCAAGTGCATGACCGATGCGCCGCTGTTCGGAAGCACCCGCAACGCGTGGAGCGCGTCGCGCACGAGCGGCGGCTCCAGCGGCGGTGCGGCATCGTCCATGGCGGCGGGCATCGCGCCGCTTGCCATTGCGACCGACGGTGGCGGCTCGACGCGAATTCCCGCCGCGTGCAACGGCGTGGTCGGCCTGAAGCAGAGCCTGGGCGTGGTGCCCCACAGCCAGGTGCAGGATGCGTTCGGCAACTACACCTACGTGACGCCCACCACGCGCAACGTGGCCGACACGGCACTGATGCTGCAGGCCATGACCGGCGCGCATGGGTCGGACCCCTGGTCGCTGGGTGTGCCGGCCCAGCGCTACTTCGACGACCTGCAAGCCGGCGGCGACCTCCGCGGCAAGCGCATCCTCTTCCGCGCCGCGCCCGCAGGGCGGCCGATCGCCGCGGACGTTGCATCCGCCTTCGCGGCCGCTCTCGCAACCCTGGCGTCGATGGGTGCCGAGCTGCAGCCGATGTCCGGCGAAGGCTTCGACGTCGAGCCCGTGTGGCGCGTGATCAACCACACCAGCTGGCGCGGCCGCTTCGCCCCCTTGGCCGCGGCGCACGGCGACCAGATGAGCCCGTCGCTGCTGCAGCAGCTGGCGCTGGCCGAGCATGTGGACGGCGTTGCATTCCAGCAAGCCATGTTCGCGCGGACCGTGTTGTTTCGCGACATCCAGGCGCGGCTGGAGACGCACGACTTCATCTTCACGCCCACCCTTTCGCGCACGGCCCTGCCGATCGACCAGGACCTGTTCGGCAGCATCGAGATCGACGGCAGGGAATATGCCGAAGTGCGCGCGAACTGGTTCCCCTGGACCATGCCGTTCAACCTCACCGGCCACCCCGCCATCAGCCTGCCCTGCGGCGCGGACCGCGACGGCCTGCCCATCGGCATGCAGCTCGTCGGCCGCTTCCGCGAAGACGCGCAACTGCTGCAGGCCGCCGCTTCATTCGAAGCCGCGCACCGGCCGGCGAACCCGCTGCCCGTCGTGGCCTTCTGAGTTCGTCGCCTTCTTCTCTTTCAATTCTTTCAACTCCCAGGGAGCCTCCATGACCTCGTTCCTGAAGACACTCGTGCTCGGCGCGTCGATCGCGCTGGCCGGCGCCGCCGCGCACGCCGACAACGCGCCGATCCGCCTCGTCATCGGTTTTCCGGCGGGCGGCGCGCTCGACAACCTGGCGCGTTCAATGGCCGAAGAACTGCGCGGCTCGCTCAAGGAGCCCGTTCTGGTGGAGAACCGCCCCGGTGCATCCACGCGCATCGCCATCGAGGCCGTGAAGACCGCGCGGCCCGACGGCCGCACCATCCTCATCGGCGCGACGCCGCCCTTCGTGCTGTTTCCGATGACCTATGCGCGGCTGAACTACGACGTCGACAAGGACTTCATTGCCGTCGCGCACCTGGCCAGCGTGCCCAGCGTCGTCTCCGCCGGCGCGGACCAGCCGTACAAGACGATTCCCGAATACGTGGCGTGGATCAGGAAGAACCCCGCTCGAGGCAGCGTGGGCATGACCAACCTCGGCGGCGGCCTGCACTTCAGCGTGCTGCAACTGTCGAAGGCCATCGGCGTGCCGCTCACGGCCGTCACCTACCGAGGCGGCGCGCCGCTGGCGACGGACATCATCGGCGACCACGTGCCGATCGGCACCGACGCACTGGCCAGTCAGCTGGAGCTGCACCGCTCGGGCAAGCTGCGCATCCTGGGCGTCGCAGGGACGAAGCGGCTGAGTTGGCTGCCCGATGTTCCGACCCTCAAGGAGGCCGGCTACGACGCCTTCGACCGCGCCAACGCGTCCTATGCCGCCTTCGTGCCGGCGGGCACGCCGAAGGACGTTGTCGCGAAGCTGGAGACAGCCTTCCTGGCCGCGGCGCGCAGCCCGCAAGTGCGCGGCCAGCTCGACCGCGTGGGGCTCGATGCGACCGGGCTGCCCGGCGCCGAAGTGACGCGCATCATGAATGAAGACCGCGAGTATTGGCGCCCCATCGTCAAGGCTTCGGGCTTCAAGAGCGAAGATTGAAGCGGTGACGGGGGACGAAGAAAGGGCCGGATGGGCGGTGCTCGTTGTCGCCAGCCTGGGTGCGGCGCTGTGCTTCCTGAACCTCAGCGCGCTCAATGTGGCGCTGCCCGCGGTTGCGCGCAGCTTGCAGGCTTCGCCATCGCAGGCGAGCTGGATCCTGCTGTCCTACATGCTGGTCAGTACCGTCTGCATCCTGAGCTTCGGAAGGCTGGCCGATCTGTGGGGGCGGCGGCAACTCTTCCTCGCGGGCTTGGGCCTCTTCGTGATCGCATGCGCGGCCTGTGCGGTCGCGACCAGCGTCGGCGCGATGCTGGTCTTTCGCGTCTGCCAGGCCGTGGGTGCGGCCGGCATCATGGCCAACTCGAGCGCATTGGTCGGCGATGCGTTCGGCCGCCACAGGGTGGGCCTCGCGCTCGGCGTGCTCGCCATGGTGGCCGCCCTGGCGCAGGTCGCGGGGCCGCTGGCCGGCGGCTTCGTCGTGTCGTGGTGGGGCTGGCGCGTTCTCTTCATGCTGAACGTCCCGATCGGGCTTTGCGTGCTCGCTGGCTCGTGGCTGCTGCTGCCGAAGAGCGCGGCGGCCAAGGCCGAGTGTTTCGACCTGGCCGGCGCCGTGCTGTCGCTCGCCGGGATCGGCGGCGTGACCTATGCGCTCACGATGGCGGGGACACGCGGCTGGACCAGCACCCCCGTGTGGGCCTTCATGCTCGCCGGTCTTTGCGCCATCCTCGTGTTCGCCGGCGTGCAACAGCGCGTGGCGAGCCCCTTGGTCGACCCGGCGCTGTTCAGGGATCCGAGGCGTCGCATCGCCTACGCAGGCATCCTGCTGCTGTCGATGTCGCAGGCCGCGCCCCTGCTGCTCGTGGCGCTGTATCTCCAGGCCTGCGCGGGCCTGGCACCCTCGGAGGCAGGCCTGCGCATCGCGCCGGTCGCGCTGGGAATGTTGATGGCCGCTCCGGCGGCCGGCAGCCTGATGCGGCGCGTCGCGCCCGACGTCATCTGTGTCGGAGGCATGCTGCTCGCCGGCGGCGCGCTGGCGCTGTTGGCGGCCGTGCTGCAACCGGCCATCGGTGCCGGGCAACTGGCCCTCTGCCTGTGGATGCTGGGCCTGGGCATCGGGAGCTTCGTGACACCGAACAACGCGTCGATTCTCCAGAGCGTGGTGCCCCAACGCCGGGGTATTGCGAACGGCGTCCGCTCGACGCTGCAGAACACCGGGATCATGGCGGGAACGGCGCTCACTTTGAGCGTGGCGCTGGCCAATCTGCCCTACAGCTCGCAGCGCATGATTCTTGGAAATGGCGGTTCAGGCCTCTCGGGCTTCGATGTCGCCGCATTCACTCAGGGTGCAAGAGCTGCTTTCGCAATGCTCGCTTCCCTTTGCTTTGTGGGTGCGGCCCTGATTGCGAAGAACTGCCGCACGCCCGAGGTGGGACAACCCGTCTGAGGCGGGCGGCTTTCGAACGGGTCAGAACGGAATGTCGTCGTCCATGTCGTCGAAGCCCGACGACGACTTGGCCGGTGCCTGGCGCGGAGCCGGTGCCGGCGCGCGGGGCGCCGCGGCGGGCGGACGCGAATAGCCACCGCCGCCACCACCACCCTGCGAGTAGCCGCCGTCGTCGTCCCCGCCCGACGGACCGCCCTGGCCCTGGCGGCTGCCGAGCATCTGCATCTGGTCGACGCGGATGTCGGTGGCGTATTTCTCGACGCCGTCCTTGTCGTTGTACTTGCGGGTGCGGATCTGGCCTTCGACGTAGATCTGCGAGCCCTTGCGCAGGTACTGCGCGGCGATTTCGGCCAGCCGGCCGTTGAACACCAGGCGATGCCACTCGGTGGCCTCGCGCATCTCGCCGCTCTGCTTGTCCTTCCACTTGTCGGTGGTGGCCAGGGTCACGTTGCAGACCTGGTCGCCGCTGGGAAAGGTGCGGGTTTCGGGATCGCGTCCCAGATTGCCGACGAGGATGACTTTGTTGACCGATGCCATATGCACTGCCCCTGATGAATGGATGAAGGAGAAGGAAAACCGGAGATTGTGCCGCATGAGCGAGGCCGGAGGCCCGCCCCGGAACCATCCGCACCGGAAACGGGAGGAAACCGCCCCCAGGCTCGGAAACTGCCCAGGACTTATCATGTCCGGTTGTCCAAAATCGACTGCCCCGTGAAATTCCCCCCCGAAGACGTCTACCTCGGCGCCGTGCTGGCGCAGCAGCGCATCAGCATCCGCGGCGCACGCACGCACAACCTCAAGAACGTCGATCTGGACATCCCGCGGAACAAGCTGGTGGTGATCACCGGCCTGTCGGGCTCGGGCAAGTCGAGCCTGGCCTTCGACACGCTCTATGCCGAGGGCCAGCGCCGCTACGTCGAGAGCCTGTCGGCCTATGCGCGGCAGTTCCTGCAGCTGATGGACAAGCCGGACGTCGACATGATCGAGGGCCTGTCGCCGGCGATCAGCATCGAACAGAAGGCGACCAGCCACAACCCGCGCTCCACCGTGGGCACGGTGACCGAGATCCACGACTACCTGCGCCTGCTGTACGCCCGCGCCGGCACGCCCTACTGCCCCGAACACCACCTGCCGCTGCAGGCGCAGACCGTGTCGCAGATGGTGGATGCCGTACTGGCGATTCCGGACGAGCCGCGCCTGATGATCCTGGCGCCGGTGGCGCGCGAGAAGAAGGGCGAGTTCCTGGAGCTGTTCGCCGAGATGCAGGCCCAGGGCTACATCCGCTTCCGGGTCGACGGCCAGACCTATGAGTACAACGACCTGCCCAAGCTCAAGAAGACCGAGAAGCACGACATCGACGTCGTGATCGACCGCCTGCGCGCGCGCCCCGACATGCAGCAGCGCCTGGCCGAGAGCTTCGAGGCCGCGCTGCGGCTGGCCGACGGCCGCGCGATCGCGCTCGAGATGGAGGCGCCCGCGGCCGAAGGCAGCGCGCCCGCCGCGCTGCAGGAACACCTGTTCAACGCCAAGTTCGCCTGCCCGATCTGCCACTACTCGCTGGCCGAGCTCGAGCCGCGGCTGTTCTCGTTCAATTCGCCCGTCGGCGCCTGCCCGAGCTGCGATGGCCTCGGGCACCGCGAGTTCTTCGATCCGGCGCGGGTGGTCGCCTTCCCGTCGCTGAGCCTCGCGAGCGGCGCCGTCAAGGGCTGGGACCGGCGCAACGGCTACTACTTCAGCATGCTGGAGAGCGTGGCCAAGCACTACAAGTTCGACGTCGACAAGCCCTTCGAGGAACTGCCCGCCTCGGTCCAGCAGACCGTGCTGCACGGCTCGGCGCAGGAAGAGATCAAGTTCAGCTACGTGATGGACAGCGGCCAGCAGGCCGGCAAGAAGCTGGTGCGCAAGCACCCCTTCGAAGGAATCATCCCGAACATGGCGCGGCGCTACCGCGAGACCGACTCGACGATGGTGCGCGAGGACCTCTCGCGCTTTCGCAACATGCAGCCCTGCCCCGACTGCGAAGGCTCGCGCCTGCGGCCCGAGGCGCGCAACGTGTTCCTGGTCGACGAATCCGGGCCCGAGCCGAAGCGCATGGCGATCTACGAGGTCAGCCGCGCCACGCTGCGCGACAGCCTGGCCTACTTCCAGCAGCTGCAGCTGCGCGGCGCCAAGGCCGAGATCGCCGACAAGGTGGTGCGCGAGATCGGCCTCAGGCTCAAGTTCCTCAACGACGTCGGCCTCAACTACCTGAGCCTGGACCGCAGCGCCGAGACGCTGTCGGGCGGCGAGGCGCAGCGCATCCGGCTGGCCTCGCAGATCGGCTCCGGCCTGACGGGCGTGATGTACGTGCTCGACGAGCCCAGCATCGGCCTGCACCAGCGCGACAACGACCGCCTGATCGGCACGCTGCGCCACCTGCGCGACATCGGCAACAGCGTGATCGTGGTCGAGCACGACGAGGACATGATCCACGCGGCCGACCACGTGATCGACATGGGGCCGGGCGCCGGCGTCCACGGCGGCCGAGTGATGGCGCAGGGCAGCTACGCCGACGTCGCGGCCCACCCGGACTCGCTGACCGGCCAGTACCTGTCAGGCGCCAGGAAGATCGCCGTGCCCCAGCGCCGTACGCCGTGGCTGCCGGTGGTGGCGACCGCGGCCTTCCACGGAGGCAAGAAGCCCCCGCGCTTTCCGCCCAGCCCGGCGGCCGAGCGGCGCGCCGCGCGCGAGGCCGCGCACCTGGCCTCGCAGAGCGACCTGCAGGAAATCCGCGTCATCGGCGCCACCGGCAACAACCTCCAGGAAGTGAGCGTGGCCTTCCCGGTCGGCCTGCTGACCTGCGTGACCGGCGTCTCGGGCTCGGGCAAATCGACGCTGGTCAACGACACGCTCTACAGCGCGGTCGCGCGCACGCTCTACCGCGCCCATGAAGAGCCGGCCGCGCACGTGGGCGTAGAGGGCATCGAATATTTCGACAAGGTGATCAACGTCGACCAGTCGCCGATCGGCCGCACACCGCGCAGCAACCCGGCCACCTACACGGGTCTCTTCACGCCGATCCGCGAGCTGATGGCCGAGACCAACACCGCGCGCGAGCGCGGCTACGGACCGGGCCGCTTCAGCTTCAACGTCGCGGGCGGCCGCTGCGAGGCCTGCCAGGGCGACGGCGTGGTCAAGGTCGAGATGCACTTCCTGCCCGACGTCTACGTGCCCTGCGAGGTCTGCCACGGCCAGCGCTACAACCGCGAGACGCTCGAGGTGCTCTACAAGGGCCGCAACATCGCGCAGATCCTCGACATGACGGTCGAGACCGCGCACGACTTCCTGAAGGCGGTGCCGACCATCGAGCGCAAGCTGCGCACCCTGCTCGACGTCGGCCTCTCCTACATCAAGCTGGGCCAGTCGGCGACCACACTGTCGGGCGGTGAAGCGCAAAGAGTCAAGCTCGCGCTCGAGCTCAGCAAGCGCGACACCGGCCGCACGCTCTACATCCTCGACGAGCCGACCACCGGGCTGCACTTCGCCGACATCGAACTGCTGCTCAAGGTGCTGCACCAGCTGCGCGATGCCGGCAACACGATCGTGGTGATCGAGCACAACCTCGACGTCATCAAGACCGCCGACTGGGTGATCGACATGGGCCCCGAGGGGGGCGCCGGCGGCGGCACCGTGGTGGGCGTGGGCACGCCGGAGAACATCGCCGCCAACGAGGCCAGCCACACCGGGCGCTACCTCAAGCGCTTGCTGGGCTGAGGCTCGCGCCCAAGCAGCGCCGCGCCGGGTCGGCGACGCGTGCGGCGCCGGCGCCATGACCTGCAAGGTCATCGACGCCGCGCAGGCGCCGCGCGACATTGGAGGCCAGCCGGAACCAGGGTGGTGCCGGCAGCCACCAGGCCGACCCTCCAAGGCCAACGAAAGCGCATCATGACCGGCTTCGACATTCTCCCCCTCGCAGTGGCCCTCCTCATCGGCATCGCCGCCGTGGGTTCGTGCATCGGCATCGGCATCGTGGGTGCGAAGCTGCTGGAGGGCACGGCGCGGCAACCCGAGCTCAAGGACACGCTGCAGACGCTGTTCTTCCTGATCGCCGGCGTCACCGACAGCGCCTTCATCATCGCCACCGGCATCGGCCTCTGGTTCGCGACCGCCAACCCGTTCAGGTAGCGGCTGCGGCGCAGTCAGCGCTGTCCGATGCGGGCGTCCCCGAACAAGGCCTTCAGCTCGCGCGGCTGCGAGCGCCAGTACTGCGGCGGGGCCTCGACCTGGGCCCCGAGCTCGGCGGCGGCGCGCCAGGGCCAGTGGGGCTCGAACAGGATCGCGCGGGCCAGCGCCACCAGATCGGACTGGCCGGCCGCGACGATCGCTTCGGCCTGTTGCGGCTCGGTGACCAGTCCGACCGCGACGGTCGGCATGCCGACGGCGCGCTTGATCTGCTCGGCCAGCGGCACCTGGTAGCCGGGGCCGACCGGGATCTTCTGCTGCGGCGAGACGCCGCCCGACGAGACATGGATGAAGCTGCAGCCGCGCTGCTCGAGCCCCCGGGCGAAGGCGATGCTCTGGTCGACGTCCCAGCCGCCCTCGACCCAGTCGGTGGCCGAGATGCGGACCCCGACCGGCATGCGCTGCGGCACGGCGGCGCGCACGGCCTCGAAGACCTCGAGCGGAAAGCGCATGCGCTGGTCGAGGGAGCCGCCGAAATCGTCCTCGCGGCGATTCGCGATCGGCGACAGGAACTGGTGCAGCAGGTAGCCGTGCGCCGCGTGCAGCTCGATGGCATCGAGCCCGAGCGCATCGGCGCGCTGCGCCGCCCGCACGAAAGCCGCCTTGACGCGCGCCAGGCCGTCGGCATCGAGCGCCATGGGCGGGGGCTCGCCGGGCGCGTGCGGCAGGGCCGAAGGCGCGACCGTCTGCCAGGCGCCCTGCGCCGGCGCCAGGCACTGGCCGCCGTCCCACGGCACATGGCTGGACGCCTTGCGCCCCGCGTGGCCGAGCTGGATCGCGACCGGGATGCGCGAATGCCGCCGGATGGCCGCCAGCACCCGCGCCAGCGCCGCCTGGTTGTCGTCGCTGTAGAGGCCGAGGTCGCCGAGCGTGATGCGCCCGAGGGCCTCGACCGCGGTCGCCTCGATGATCAGCAGCCCGGCGCCCGACAGCGCGAGCTGCCCCAGATGGATCAGGTGCCAGTCGAGCGCATTGCCGTCCGCGGCCGAGTACTGGCACATCGGCGCGATCACGATGCGGTTGCGCAGCGCCAGCGGGCCGAGCGCGAAGGGCGAGAACAGAGAACTCATGCGCTTTCAGGGCGCCGCACCCGCAGCATGCCCTCCTGGGCGGTCGAAGCGACCAGCCGGCCGTCGCGCGCGAAGATGCTGCCACGGCACAAGCCGCGGGCGCCGCTCGCGCTCGGCGAATCGAGGCTGTAGAGCAGCCAGTCGTCGAGCCGGAAGTCGCGATGGAACCACATCGCATGGTCGAGGCTGGCGGGACGCACCTGGCCGCTCATGAAGCTCAGGCCGTGAGGCCGCATCGCGGCGCCGAGCAGGCCGTGGTCGGAGGCATAGGCCAGCAGCGCGCGATGCACGTTGGGGTCGTCGGGCAGCGCGGCGATGGCGCGCATCCAGAGCGTGCTCTCGGCCGGCCTCGCCTCGGGCGCCAGCAGGTCGTCGGGGTCGACCCGGCGGTACTCCAGGCCGTGCGGCGCCAGGCCCTTGACGCGCCAGCGCGCGGGCAGGCGCTCGCCCATCGCGAGCCGCTGGTCGAGTTCGCTCGCCAGGCCCTGCGGGCCGGCCGCGGCGGGCATCGGCAGCTGGTGCTCGATGCCGTCGTCGACGGTCTGGAACGAGGCCGACATCTCGAAGATGATGCGCTCGCCCTGGCGCGCCACCACATGGCGGGTGGTGAAGCTGCGGCCGTCGCGCACGCGGTCGACCGCATACTCGATCGGCGCATGCTCGCCGGGCAGCAGGAAGTAGGCGTGCATCGAATGGGCCGGCCGGTCGGCTTCGACCGTGCGGCTGGCGGCCATCAGGGCCTGGCCGAGCACCTGGCCGCCGAAGACGGCGGGGGTGCCGATGTCCTCGCTCTGGGCCAGGAAGCGGTCGTTGCCCAGGGGTTCGAGGCGCATCAGCTCGACCAGGTCGGCGACGACGCGGGCGGCGGTGGAAGGATCAATCATCGGGGAGGCCGGAAAATGGGAGCCTGCCACGATAGCAAAGACCCGGCCGCCGCGCTGTCCCGCGACTGTCAGCCGATGTTCAGCGGTCCAGGTCGGCGCCGTCGGCCGCCAGCTTGCGCTGCAGCGCCGGCACCTCGACCTCGGCGAAGCGGCCGGCGCCCAATGCCGCCGCGGCCGTGCCCGCGGCCTGCCCCATCACGAAGCAGCCGCCGCTGGCGCGCGCGGCCGACTGGCCCTCGTGGGTCATCGAGGCGCAGCGGCCGGCCACCAGCAGGTTGTCGACCGCGCGCGGCACCAGCATGCGCCAGGGCAGCTGGTTGAAGGTGCGCCGCTGGTCGCGCGGAAAGGCCCACTCGATCCGGCCGGCCGCGTGCATCTCCATCGGCCAGGCGTTGATGCCGATGCTGTCGTCGAAGCGCGCCGACGACAGGATGTCTTCGCCGGACAGGGCGTACAGCCCCTCGATGCGCCGGGTCTCGCGGATCCCGACCTGGGGCGCGATCTCGACGATGGCCGACTGCTCGAAGCCCGGCACCTCGGCCTTGAGAAAACGGAAGAACTCGCCGATCTGGCGCCGACCCTCGACCTCGCCGTCGCTGAGCTGGCGGGCATCGACGCCGTTCATCGCGCCGCCTTCGGCATTGCGGATCTGCGTCACGTTGGCGCGCCATTCGCGCGGGTCGATCTGCGGGCGCAGGATGGCGCCCTCGCGCGGAAAGCGGTAGGCGTTCGGGTCGCGTTCGCGCGCCTGCTGCATCAGGTCGTTGATGGCCTYGAATTCGCCGACCGCCGCCAGCGCGCGCGCCGCCTCGACATGGCCGACGCGGAACATGGTCGAGGGAAACAGACCGCTGCCCTGGCCATCGCCGACCGCGAAGGGCACGCCGGCGAAGGCCGCGACATCGGCATCGCCGCTGCCGTCGACGAAGGCATTGGCGCGGATCGCCTGGCGGCCCGACTTGGTCTCGACCACCAGCGCCGCGATCCGATCGCCCTCCATCACGACGGCCGCGGCCAGCGCATGGAACAAGAGGTGCACGCCGGCGTCCAGCAGCAGCTGGTCGGCCGCGCACTTGTAGATCGAGGTGTCGTAGGAGCGCACGCGGATGCGGCCCTGCAGGCCATCCTGCGGCTGGTTGAGGCCGCCCAGGGCATCGATGCGCGCCAGCAGTTCGTCGGCCACGCCATGCACCAGCTGCGTCATCTGGCCGTCGCGCTTGCCGTAGAGGCCGGCGAAATTGGTCACGCCGCCGGCGGTGCCCATGCCGCCGAGGAAGCCGTAGCGCTCCACCAGCAGCGTGCGGGCGCCGTGGCGCGCCGCGCTCACCGCGGCCGCGATGCCGGCCGGCCCGCCGCCGACCACCACGACGTCGTAGTCGCCGAAGACCGGCAGGTCGCGCGCAGGTTCGCGAAGGACGTCGTTCATTTTGCTGGGGGGTTACTGAAGCTTGATTCCGTTGGTGGAAATGATCTTGGTCATGATCGCGGCTTCTTCCTTCACCCGCGTGCGCATGCCGTCGGGCGAGGTGCCGACCGCCTGCCAGCCCTGCTCGAACAGCTTCTGGCGCACCTCGGCCGACTTCATGATGATCGCCAGCTCCTTCGTGATGCGGTCCTGCGCCGTCTTCGACAGGTTGGCCGGGCCGACCAGCGCGGTCCATACCTCGAGGTTGAAATCGCGCACGCCGGCATCCGACAGCGCCGGCACATCGGGCGCCAGCGTGCTGCGGCCGCTGGTCAAGCCGACCGCCTTGACCTTGCCGGCCTTGACCTGGGGCAGCGCCACGCCGGGCGGGATCAGCGCCATCTGGATCTGGTTGCCAATCAGGTCGGTCATGACCTGCGGATTGCCCTGGTAGGGCACGTGCTCGGCCTTCAGGCCCGGCACCCGGCTCTTGAGCAGTTCCATGCCCAGGTGGCCGACCGAGCCGACACCGACCGATCCGTAGCTCCACTTGTCGCCGCCCTTGCGCGCGGCGTCGAAGAAGGCGGCGCCGGTGGGCAGGCTGCTCTGGCTCACCAGCACCAGCGGCGCAGTGGCGATCAGCGACAGGTAAGTGAAGTCCTTGCCCGGGTCGTAGGGCAGCTTCGGGTACAGCATCTTCGACGAGGTCAGGTTGCCGTTGATGACGATGCCCAGCGTGTGGTCGTCGGTCGCCTTGGCCACCTGGTCGGCCGCGATGTTGCCCGAGGCGCCCGGCTTGTTGTCGACCACCACCGGCTGGCCGAGGGCCTTGGCCAATGGCTCGGCGATGGTGCGCGCCGCGATGTCGGGGGTCGAGCCGCCCGGGAAACCGACGATCAGCCGGATCGGCTTGGTCGGCCAGGCCGCGCCCTGCGCCGAGGCGGCGAACGGCAGGGCTCCGGCGGCGAAACCGCAGGCGGCAGCGATCAGGAGGGCTCTCTTGGAGGGATGCATGGAAACTCGGTTGGGGGAAATTGGGAAACGAAGGATAGCCCCCTCTTGTAGCCAGACGTCATCAGACCTCATTCGAGGCTGATGTTCCCGCGCTTCACGAGCTCGCCGTAGATCCTCGACTTCGCCTCGGCGTTGCGCTCGATCTCTTCCGGCGACCAGGCCAGCGGCTCGAAGGCGAAGGTGTCGAAGCGGGCCCGGATCTCGGGGTCGGCGATGACCTTGGCGACGTCCACATTGATCTTCATGCGGATCGCCGCCGGCACGCCCTTCGGCGTCAGCAGCGAAACGAAGGAGTTGACGTCCAGCCCGGCCGGCCCGCCGGCCTCGGCCATGGTCGGCACGTCGGGCATCTGCGGGATGCGCTTCGGCGCCGCGATCGCGATGTAGCGCAGCTTGCCGGCCTTGTAGATGCCCTGGCTCGACGGCAGGCTGGCGAAGCTCCAGGCCACCTCGCCCGAGCCGACGTTGGCGAACAGCTGCGAGACCTCGCGGTAGGGCACGTGCTGCATGTGGGTGCCGGTCAGCGCCTCGAGTTGCTGGGCGCCCAGGTGGCCGGGGCTGCCGACGCCCCACGAGCCATAGCTGACCTGGCCGGGCTTGTCCTTGGCGGCGGCGACCAGGTCGCTCATGGTCTTCCACTTGGAGTCGGTCGGCACGGCGACGAAGAAGGGGGTGCGGAACAGCGAGGCCACCGGGTCGAAATGCTGCAGCGTCACGAAATTGCGCGACTTGTAGAGGTGCGGCAGCGCGGCGATGTGCTCGCTGTCGAGCTGCAGCAGCGTGTAGCCGTCGGGCGCGGCGCGGCGCGCCTGCTCGATCGCGATGAAGCCGCCGCCGCCGGGCTTGTTGTCGACCAGCACGCGCTGGTTCCAGAGCCGGCCGAGCTTGTCCGAGATCAGCCGCAGCACCGCGTCGGGGCCGCTGCCGGCCGCGAAGGGCGTGACGATGGTCACGGGCTTGCTCGGGAAGTCCGCGGCCGGCGCCTGGGCCGCCGCGGTGGTGGAAAGCAGGGCCGTGGCGCTGGCGGCGAGCAGCGAGAGGAGGGACTTCATGCGGCTTGTCTCTGGTTGGGAATGAAAGGTCGGGATTTGTATCAGGTTGCTGCGGCGCGCGCGTCGTCCAGGCAGTGCGCCGGGTTCCAGCCATAGAGCCACTCGACCGCATCGTAGAAGCGCTCGGGCGTGCGGCCGACCCAGAGGCTGTTGCGCACCAGGCGCTCGACGCCGCTGGCGTGGTAGAGGCGGCCCATCTCGCGCACCGACAGCACCACGCGCGCGGTGCGCGCGACCCGGGCCGCGGCATAGAGCCGGAAGGCAGCGGCCAGGTCGAAGTCGCAGGCCTCGACCGCGGCGCCGAGCGTCACCGCATCCTCGAGCGCCATGCAGGCGCCCTGCGCCAGGTACTGCATCATCGGATGGGCGGCGTCGCCGAGCAGCGTGGCCCGGCCCTCGCTCCAGGTCGCGACCGGCTCGCGGTCGGCGGTGCTCCAGCGGCGCCAGGAGGTGGGCCGGTCGAGCAGTTGCCGCGGGCGCGCATGCACGCCCTCGAAATAGGACATCACCTCTTCCTTGCTGCCTTCGCCGACGCCCCACGCCTCGCGTTCTCGGCTGTGGAAGGTGACGACCAGGTTGTATTGCTCGCCCTGGCGCAGCGGGTAGTGGACCAGGTGGCAGTTGGGACCGGCCCAGACCACGGGCGCGTTCCAGCGCAGGTCCTCCGGCATGTCGGCCGCCGGCACCACGGCGCGGTAGACCACGTGGCCCGAGACCCGCGGCGCGTCGCCGATGAGCCGGGCGCGCACCACCGACTTGACGCCGTCGCAGCCGACGATGCCGTCGGCGCTGAAGCGCCGGCCGTCGCGCGTCACGGCGGTCACGCCGCGCTCGCCCAGCTCCAGCGCCTCGACCTGCGCCGAGGTGTGGAAGCGGATCAGCGGCTGCTGCTTCACGGCGTCGTGGATGGCGCCGTGCAGGTCGGCCCGATGGCTGACCGCGTACGGGTTGCCGAAGCGCGCCCGGAAGGCCTCGCCGACCGGCACCGAGGCGACCTCGCGGCAATCGACCGCGTCCATCATCACCAGCCGGTCGGTGAAGACCGAGCCGCCCCGCACCGCCTCGCCGACGCCGAGCGCATCGAGCGCCGCGAAGGCGTTGGGCCCCAGCTGCAGGCCGGCGCCGATCTCGCCGATGGTGGCGCTCTGCTCCAGCAGGTCGACGCCGATGCCCAGCCGCGCCAGCGCCAGCGCCGTGGCCAGGCCGCCGATGCCGCCGCCGACCAGCAGCACGGAGGGTTTGCTTCCGGATGTCAGGCTCATGAGGGTCCCCTTCGAGAAAAGTCAGTCGACGCGCACCGAGATCGGCTCCAGGCCGTCGATGCGCACGTTCAGGGTCTGCCCGCGCTGCACCGCGCCGACGCCCTCGGGCGTGCCGGTGAAGATCAGGTCGCCGGGCTGCAGCGCGAACAAGGTCGACAGATTGGCGATGACCTCGCTGACCGACCAGATCAGGTTGCGGATGTCGCTCTTCTGGCGCACTTCGCCGTCGACCTCGAGCGTGATCGCCCCGGCCGTCATCTCGCCCATTGCGGCGCGCGGGCGCAGCACGCCCACCGGGGCCGAGAAGTCGAAGGCCTTGCCGATCTCCCACGGCCGGCCCTGCTCGCGCATCTTCATCTGCAGGTCGCGGCGCGTCATGTCGAGGCCGGCCGCGTAGCCGTAGATGTGGCGCACCGCGTCCTCGACCGCGATGTCGCGGCCACCCTCGCCGATCGCCACCACCAGCTCGGCCTCGTAGTGGTAGTTGACGGTCTGGGCCGGATAGGGAATGGCCACGGCACGGCCGGCGGGCACCGGCACCACCGAGGCGTCGTCGTTCGGCTTGCAGAAGAAGAAGGGCGGCTCGCGGTCGGGGTCGAAGCCCATCTCGCGCGCATGCGCCGCGTAGTTGCGGCCGACGCAGTAGACGCGGCGCACCGGGAACAGCTCGGCGGTGCCGGCGACGGGAAGCCCGACGATGGCCGGGGGAGGAAGGACGAAGGACATGGAGGCTCCTGCCGCGCGCTGCGGCCATGGGGATCGAGAAACGGCTGCGCGCGGCAGCCGGAGGAAATCAGGCGTTGTCGAGGAAGGCTTCGCGCAGCACGCCCATCGCCTGCTGCACCGGCCGGTCGGAGAAGCTGAACAGCACCACTTCGTCGGAGGCTGCGAGGCGCAGCGGCGCCCAGGAGGGCACGACGAAGGTGTCGCGCGGCCCGAAGGCGAAGCGCTGGCCGCCGATCTCGGCGCTGCCATGGCCCTCGACCACGCTGTAGACCGCGCCGTCGGTGGCGCGGTGCGTCTTGCCGGCAAAGCCTGCGGGCAGCAGCTGCAGGTTCGTCGCGATGGTCGGCATCGGCGAGCCGCCGGTCAGCGGGTTGATGTAGCGCAGCTTGTGGCCCAGCCAGGCGTCGGGCGCCTCCTGCTTCTGCAGCTGTGCCAGGGCCTCGCGGCTGCGCGCATAGGGGTAGTTGAAGATCGGCGAGGTCGGCGCGGTGTGGTCGTGGCGCACCGGCACCATGTTGTGGCCGAAGCGGGCCAGGCTGTGGCCTTCGGGCCGCACCACCTGCTGCATGCGGGCGTCGTCGTTCTCGGCGAAGCCGGCGTCGAAGAAGCGGATCATCGGGATGTCGAGGCCGTCGAGCCAGACCACCGGCTCGCTCACGCCCGCGATGCCCTCGTTGCCGTGGTCGTGCCAGGCCCACGAGGGCGTGATGATGAAGTCGCCCGGGTACATCGTGGTTCGCTCGCCGGCGACCGTGGTGTAGGCCCCCTTGCCGTCGACGATGAAGCGCAGCGCCGACTGCACGTGGCGGTGCGAGGGCGCCACCTCGCCCGGCATGATCAGCTGCAGCCCGGCATAAAGCGACTGCGTGATCGACGAGCGGCCCGGGATCGCCGGGTTCTCGAGCACCAGCACGCGGCGCACGGCCTCCTCGGCGGTGATCAGCTCGGCCGATTCCATCAGCAGCGGCCGGATCTCGTCGTAGCGCCAGAGCGCCGGCACGCAGGGCGTCTGCGGCTCGCGCGGCACCAATGCGTGCAGCGACTCCCACAGCGGGGTCAGGTTCAGCGGGCGGATGCGCTCGTAGTAGGCGCGGCGTTCGTTCATGGGGCGTTGTCTCCTGGCGTCGGGCGCCGAGGCACGGATTGTTGGGCGCGACCACTATTTGTTCAAGACTTCTACTCAATACTTGGAATACTGTTTTTGGATAATGGTGGCTTTCCACCGACCCGAATCCCCATGTCCAAGCTCGACCTCGAATGGCTCTCGGTCTTCGACGAGGTCTACAAGACCGGCAGCGTCTCGAAGGCGGCCGACCGCCTGGGCATGGCGCAGGCGGCGGCCAGCACCATGCTCAACAAGCTGCGCGCGCATTTCGACGACCGGCTTTTCGTGCGCACCGCCCAGGGCATGCAGCCCACGCCCTACGCGCAGCGGCTCAGCGGCCATGTGCGCGAGGTGCTGGCCCAGCTCGACCAGGCGCGCGGCAGCCGCGCCGGCTTCGCGCCGTCCGAGGCGCGGCGCAGCTTCCGCATCTGCATGACCGACATCAGCGAAGTGGTGCTGCTGCCGGGCCTGCTCGACCACCTGCGGCGCGAGGCGCCGGGCGTGCACCTCGAGACCGAGATCATCTCGACCGACAGCGGCCGCCGGCTGGAGGATGGCGAGGTCGACCTGGCGGTCGGCTTCATGCCGCAGCTGGACGCCGGCTTCTACCAGCAGACGCTCTTCTTGCAGAACTTCGTCTGCCTGGCGGCGCAGAACCATCCGCGCATCGGCGCCCGGCTCACGCGCCGCCGCTTCGAGGCCGAGGCGCACGCCGTGATCTCCTCCTCGGGCACCGGCCACGCGATCGTCGACAAGACCATCGCCCGCCTCGGGCTGGAGCGCAACGTGGTGGTTCGGCTGTCCAGCTTCCTGAGCGTGGCGCGGATCGTGGCCCACACCGAGCTGATCGTGATCGTGCCGCGGATCCTCGGCGAGGTGCTGGCGACGCAGGAGCGGGTGAGGCTGCTGGAGCCGCCCTTCGCGCTGCCCTCGTACGCGGTCAAGCAGCACTGGCACGAGCGCTTCCACGCCGACGCCGGCAACATGTGGCTGCGGCGCACCGTGGCGCAGCTGTTCGCCCCACGAAACGCCGCGGCGCTCGCATAATCGGCGCGGGCGCCCCCTCGATCCACTCCTCGCCCAGGCCCCCTATGTCGTCTATCACCCTGCGCTTCCTGGCCGAACCCAGCACCGTCAACTTCGGCGGCAAGGTCCACGGCGGCACCGTCATGAAATGGATCGACGAAGCCGGCTACGCCTGCGCGACCAGCTGGTCCAAGCGCTACTGCGTCACGGTCTTCATCGGCAGCATCCGCTTCCATCGCCCGATCATGATCGGCGACCTGGTCGAGGTCGAGGCCCGCCTCGCCTACACCGGCAACAGCAGCATGAACATCTCGGTCGAGGTGCGCAGCGGCGACATGAAGGGCGGAGAGATGCACAAGACCACCGAGTGCCTGGTGGTCTTCGTCTCGGTCGATTCGCACGGCCGGACGCTGCCGGTCGACAGCTTCACGCCCGGCACGCCGGGCGAGATGGCGCTGGCCGAGCGGGCCCGGGCGCATCTCGAGGCGGCCCGGGCGGCGGCGGCCGCAAGCTAGCGCTCACCGAGCCGCAGGCTCCTGCGCGATGCGCCGCGCCAGCTCGATGTCCCGCCCGAGGAAGAAGCCGAGCACCGTGCGGATCGCGGCAATGGCGCCGAGCTTGCCGATGTCGTCCCAGTTGGGCGACACCGCGGTGGCGATCAGGTCGGCCGCCAGCATGAACTCAAGCCCCAGCAGCAACCAGCGCGAGAGCCCCTGCCAGACCTCGAGCGTGACGGCGGACACCGGCCGCCGCGCGAACAGGCCTGTGCCCAAGCCCCAGAGCGCCGCCACGGTGCCGAAGGCGAGCAGCAGCAAGGTGATGAACTGGAGCGTCTGCGACAGACGTTCGGCAAGGAGCTGAAGCGCTTGTTCCATGAGAGGGCCTTCGGTTTCGGCCCATGGTGCCTGCTGCGCGGCGCAGTTCGCAATTGCCCTTTGGTGAGGGGTCGGGCCGGATCAGCCCGCCGCGAGCACCGTCCCGCTGACCTCGCCCAGCCCGATCCGCACAGCACCCGGGCGCTCGCAATACCCGCGCAGGCTCAGCGTGTCGCCGTCCTCGAGGAAGGTGCGGCGCTCGCCGTTGGGCAGCGTGATCGGGTTTTTGCCGCCCAGCGTCAGTTCGAGCAGCGAGCCGGCTTCGTCGGGCTTCGGGCCCGACAGCGTGCCGGAGCCGAGCAGATCGCCGGGCTGCAGATTGCAGCCGTTCACCGTGTGGTGCGTGAGCAGCTGCGCCGCGGTCCAGTAGGCGGCCTCGGCGGTGTTGCCGCGCGTGAGCCGCACCGCGGGCTCGCCGGCTTCGCGCATCTTCGCGGTCTGGAGCCAGACCTCGAGCGTGATGTCGAGCGCGCCGCGCTCGCGGTTGGCCGGCGAGTCCAGGTAGGGCAGCGGCTGCGGATCGCCGGCGGGGCGCTCGAACTTCGCGCGGAACGGCGCCAGCGCCTCCATGGTGACGATCCACGGCGACAGCGTGGAGGCGAAGTTCTTCGCCAGGAACGGGCCGAGCGGCTGGTATTCCCAGGCCTGCAGGTCGCGCGCCGACCAGTCGTTGAGCAGCGTGACGCCGAACAGGTGCGACTCGGCGTCGGCGATCGCGATCGGCTCGCCGAGCGCGTTGCCCCGGCCGATGAGGAAACCGAGTTCCAGCTCGTAGTCCAGCCGCTTCGAGGGCCCGAAGCTGGGCGCCTCGGCCGGATCGGAGCCCGGCGCCTTCGTCTGCCCCTGCGGCCGCTTGAAGCGCTGGCCGCTGACCGCGATCGAGGAGGCCCGGCCGTGGTAGCCGATCGGCACCCACTTGTAGTTGGGCATCAGCGGCTGGTCGGGACGGAACAGCTTGCCGACCGTGGTCGCATGGTGGATGCCGGTGTAGAAGTCGGTGTAGTCGCCGATGCGGCAAGGCACCGCCAGTTCGACCGCCGACTGCGGGCTCAGGGCCTTGGCCCATGCGGCCTGCTTCGGGCTACCTTCGCGCAGGCCTTCGGAAAGCATGCGGCGCAGCGCCTGCCTCTCGGCCACGCCCTGGGCCATCAGCAGGTTCATGTCGTCCGTGTCGACCAGCCCAGCCGCCTTCAGGTCGAGCACCTGGTCGCCGATCGCGACGCCGATGCGGAAGGCCTCGCTGCTGCCGGCCGCACGGAAGCGGCCGAACGGCAGGTTCTGGATCGGGAAGTCGCAGCCGGCCGCGTTGGCCGAGGCGACCCAGCTGCGCAGCTTTGGATCGTGGGTGGCGTCGAGTGTGTGGGTCATGGCTTGAATTGGTCCTTGAGGCCGGCCCAGCAGTCGGCGTAGTTGTCGTCGAGCGCGGGACTTTGCAGCGCGTACCCGGTCGGGACGAACCGGAAGCGGCTCTCGAACATGAAGGCCAGCGTGTTGTCGAGCTTCTGCGGCGCCAGGTTCGCATGGCTCGCCTTGTCGAAGGCTTCCTCGTCGGGGCCGTGCGGCACCATGCAGTTGTGCAGGCTGGCGCCGCCCGGCTTGAAGCCGCCGGGCTTGGCGTCGTATTCGCCGTAGACCAGGCCCATGAATTCGCTCATGAGATTGCGGTGGTACCACGGCGGCCTGAAGGTGTCCTCCATCACCAGCCAGCGCGGCGGGAAGATCACGAAGTCGCAGTTGGCGGTGCCGGGCGTGTCCGAGGGCGAGGTCAGCACCGTGAAGATCGACGGATCGGGATGGTCGAAGCTGATCGAGCCGATGGTCATGAAGTGGGCGGTGTCGTACTTCACCGGCGCCAGGTTGCCGTGCCAGGCGACCACGTTGAAGGGCGAATGCCGGGTCGGCGCCGACCAGAAGCGGCCGCCCGACTTCTTGACCAGCTCGTAGGCCACGCTGGCGTCCTGGAAAGCCGCCACCGGGGCCTGGAAGTCGCGCGCGTTGGCCAGGCCGTTAGAGCCGATCGGGCCCAGCTCGGGCAACCGGAACTGGGCGCCGTAGTTCTCGCAGACATAGCCGCGCGAGGGCCCCGCGCCAGCCTCCGAATCCGGCAGCTCGACCTTGAACACCACGCCGCGCGGCAACAAGGCGATCTCGCCGGGCCTGACGTCGAGCACGCCCATCTCGGTGGTGATCACCAGGCGGCCCTGCTGCGGCACCACCAGCATCTCGCCGTCGGCATTGACGAAGGCGCGGCGCTCCATCGAGCGGCTCGCGAGGTAGACCAGGGCGCCGATGCCGGTCTGCGCCTCGGCGTCGCCGTTGGCCGCCAGCGTGTGCATGCCGTCGATGAAATCGACCTCGTCGCCGCCGAAGGGGATCGGCGCCCAGCGCAGGGGCTCGGGCGGCAGCGCGATCTCGCGGTCGGCGCCGGTCGTCCAGTGCGCCTGGGGATAGGCCTGGTAGCGGCCGGCCACCACCGAAGGCTGGCGACGGTACAGCCAGCTGCGCCGGTTCTGGTGCCGCGGCGCCGTGAAGGCGGTGCCCGAGATCAGCTCCGGGTAGAGGTCGAAGGGCGCGCGCTGCGGGCTGTTGCGGCCCTGCGGCAGGGCGCCGGCGACGGCTTCGGTGGCGTATTCGTTGCCGATGCCGGCCTGGTAGCGGCGCTCGGCCGTGGATGCGATCGTCATGATGGGTTCTCTTGAAGATTCAACGGGAAGGCGCGGCCGCCTCGAAGGCCTGGCGCAGCACGGCGGTCGAACCGACGTGGTTGGCCAGCACCAGCACCAGGCGGGCGTTGAAGGCGTGGCTCTCGTCGCTCGTGAGGCCCTGGTGGGCTTCGATCAACGCTTCGTAGAAGTCGTCGGGCGCGTCGAGGTTCGGGGTGGTGATCAGGTCCATGGGTTCTAGGCCTCCTTGGCTGGCTTCGCCAGCGCGCGGTCGCGCGCGGCGCGCACGGCTTCGGGCGTGGGCGCGCGCCAGCGCGCGCAGACATGCTGGTCGGGCCGCAGCAGGTAGACCGTGCCGGGGCGGGCGTCGTAGCGCCGGCCGGCGATCTCGCCCGCCTCGCCGGCCGCGAGGCGCACCACGTGCAGCGGCAGATCGGCCGCGGTCAGCGCATCGAGGCTGCGCCGGGCGGCCTCGCCATCGCCGAAGACCAGGGCCGTGAAGCGGGTGGCCGCCGCACTCGCAGGCGACAGCGCGCGCAGCAGCCAGCCGCGGCGCCCGTCGGCGTCGACGATCGGCGCGTCGATCGCCGGGGCGCCCGGCACCATCGGCCCTTCGAATGCATCCACGTCGGGCGTGTTGAGCCTCGAGTCGCGCAAGGTGCTCGGCACCGACAGCCGCCCGCTGTTGACCAGCGCCCGCGCGAAGGCGTGGCGCTTCGACAGCTCCAGCACCGCATCGCGGAACAGCCGGCTGACCTCGCTCTTCGGCGTGATGAAGTCGGTGGCGCGGGTCGAGTTGCAGATGTTCTCGTCGGCCGCGTACTCGCGCTCGCTGGCGTAGCTGTCGAGCAGGGCGTCGGGCGCCTCGCCCTTGTGCACCGCCGCCAGCTTCCAGGCCAGGTTGTCGGCATCCTGCACGCCGGAGTTGGCACCGCGCGCGCCGAAGGGCGACACGCCGTGCGCGGAGTCGCCCGCGAACAGCACGCGGCCGTGGCGGAAGTGCTCCATGCGCTGGCAGGCGAAGGTGTAGACGCTGGCCCAGCCGATGTCGAACTTGACGCCGTGGTGGCCGATGCTGTCGAGCATCGCCCGCACCCGCGGGATGATGTTCTCGTGCTTGCGTTCTTCCGCCGGATCGGCGTCCCAGCCGAGCTGGAAATCGACCCGCCACATGTTGTCGGCCTGCTTGTGCAGCAGCACGCTCTGCTTCGGATGGAAGGGCGGGTCGAACCAGAAACGGCGCTCGGTCGGCAGGTCGGCGTCCATGTTCACGTCGGCGATCAGGAAGCGGTCGCGGAACACGCGGCCCTTGGCCTCCTGGCCCAGCAGCTGCCGCAGGCTGGAGCGCGAGCCGTCGCAGGCGGCCACGTAACCGGCCGCCAGGCGGTACTCGCCCTCGGGCGTCTCGATGGTCAGCAGCGCCTGGTCGGCGTCCTGCGCGATGCCGACCACCTTGTTGTTCCAGCGCAGGTCGATCAGCGGCAGCTCGGCGGCGCGCTCCGCGAGGTAGCCCTCGACGTAGTACTGCTGCAGGTTGATGAAAGCCGGGCGCTCGTGGCCGGGCTCGGGCAGCAGGTCGAAGCTGTAGACCTGCTCGTCGCCGAAGAACACCCGTCCGACCTGCCACGACACGCCCTTGTCGACCATCCGGTCGGCACAGCCCAGGCGGTCGAAGATCTCGAGCGTGCGCTTGGCGAAGCAGATCGCGCGGGAGCCGCTCGACAGCGTGCAGTCGTTGTCGAGCAGCACCACCGGCACCTGCTGCTGCGCCAGGTCGATCGCCAGCGCCAGGCCCACGGGCCCGGCGCCGACCACCACCACCGGGTGGTGCGCCGGCGTCGCGGCATCCTGGTCGGGGTGCCGCCTGTAATCGAAGCGCAGCGACTGGTAGTCGACCGGCGCCCCGGCATGCGATGCGAGGCCTTGCATGGCTTCAGCCCTCGAGCGTTTTCCACATCTCGATGTCGCGCTCGGCGGTCCAGATGCGCGGATCGGTGTACTTCGTGACCTCGTCGTAGCAGCGCGTGACGTCGAAGGGCATGCAGTGGTCGAAGATCACCCAGTGGCCGTACTTGGGCTTCAGCGCAGCGAACGTGTCCTTGTAGACGGCGTTCAGGTCCTTGCCGGCTTCGACACCTTTCTGCACGTTGGCGTACACGTCCGAGATGAAGTCGCGCGTCTCGCTGAGGCCCTTGGCCACTTCGTCGGGCGTGGTGAGCGCGGCGCCGCGACCGGGCACCAGCGCCTTGGGCTTGAGCGCAGCGAGCTTCTCGAGCGTCTGGGGCCAGTCCTTGAAATACGCATCGCCGGCATAGGGCGTGGCGCCGAACTCGACCAGGTCGCCCGACAGCAAGGCCCCTTCGCCCGGGAGCCAGACGACCGTGTCGCCCTTGGTGTGGCCGCGGCCGAGCTGCAGCAACTGCACTTCGAGCTTGCCGAGCCACAAGCTCATCTTGCCGGTGAAGGTCATGGTCGGCCAGGTCATGCCGGGCGGCACGGTCTCGACGCCCGCGAACAGGCGGGGGAAGCGGCCGATCTCGCTGGCCTTGTCCTGCTCGCCGCGCTCGACGATGAGGTCGTAGGTGTCCTGGCTGGCGAGGATGTGGTCCGCACCGTAGGCGCTGGCCCCGAGCACGCGCACCGCGTGGTAGTGGGTCAGCACCACGTACTTGATCGGCTTGTCGGTGACCTCGCGGATGCGGCGGATCACGTCGGCCGCCATCGCCGGCGTGGCTTGCGTGTCTGCCACCAGCACGCAGTCGTCGCCGATGACGATCCCGGTGTTGGGGTCGCCTTCGGCCGTGTAGGCCCAGGCGTGCTCGGAAATCTGGCTGAAGGTGATCTTCTTTTCTTCCAGATCGGCCTGGCTGGCGAACTTCTTGGTCTCGGACATCGCGGGTCTCCTGATTTGTCTAAAGTGAACGAATTCGCATGGAACGAATGCGCGGAGTGTAATTCGAGGATCAGTTAATGTCTAATGCCTTCTGTATCAACGAATGACAAAACACCTATGGCGGCTGAGTCCGATCGCGCGCAGCGCGGCATCCAGAGCATCGAGGTGGGCGGCCAGCTGCTGCGCGCCCTGGTGCACCACGGCCGGCCGATGGCACTCAAGGACCTGGCGCGCGAGGCCGAGATGTCCGCCGCCAAGGCACACCCCTACATGGTCAGCTTCGGCCGCCTGGGGCTGATCGAGCAGGACCGCACCACCGGCCACTATCTGCTCGGACCGCTGGCCTTGCAACTGGGGTTGATCAGCCTGCAGCAGGCCAATCCGGTGCACATCGCGACGCCCCTGATCGCCGAGCTGGCACAGCAGATCGGCCACACGGTGGCGATCGCGGTCTGGGGCGACCGCGGCGCCACCATCGTGCGGATCGCCGAATCGCCGGCCCCGCTGCACGTCAACATGCGCCATGGCACGGTGTTCTCACTCACCAACACCGCGTCGGGGCGGCTCTTCGGCGCCTACCTCGACCCAGCGGTGGTCCAGGGCCTGCTCGAGCAGGAGCGCCAGCGCGAGCAAAAAGGCCCTGTGGTGCCGCCGCAGCGCGGCATGCCGCCCGTGCAACCGCTGCCGGGCTGGAAGGAGTTCGAGGCGCAACTGCACGAAGTGCGATCGCGCGGCCTGAGCCGGTCCGAAGGCGAGATCCTGCCCGGCGTGAGCGCGATGTCGGCGCCGGTCTTCGATCACACCGGCGCGATCGTGCTGGCGGTCACCGCGATCGGGCCGGCGGCCATCTTCGACACGCGCTGGGATGGCGAGACCGCCGTGGCGCTCAAGGCCTGCGCCGACCAGGTGTCGCAGCGGCTCGGGGCTAGCCTTTCAAGGCCTTGAGGCGCTCGATGCTCCCGGCCGGCCAGTGCTCGGACCGGCGGTAGTACTCGCTCACCGCCGGCGTGCCCGGCGGCAGCAGCACCCAGGGCTGCTTCGACATCGTGAAGATGTGGATGTCGGGCGGCAGCAGGTCGGGGTCGTCGAGCGTGCCGACGCGCACGAAGGCGATCGCCTCGCCGCCCCCCGCGCAATGGCTCCACAGCGCGATGCGGCAGCGGGTGCAGCGAACGATGGTCTGGCCCTGGCCGCTGGCCGAGGGCGTCCGCACCCGCTCGGCCTCGCCTTCGAGCAGCTGGACACGGTCGGTCTCGATCATCGCGTTGAGCGCGAAGGCCGAGCCGCTCTCGCGCTGGCACCAGCGGCAATGGCAGCAGTGCACGAACAGCGGCCGCGTGGCCATGCGATAGCGAAGCGCGCGGCAGGTACAGCCGCCCTCGATCGGAAAGGGATCCGGCCCGGCGGCCGCGGGCGCGTTCACCGCGAGCGCCCGTCGTAGTGCTGCACCGGCACCGCATCGAGGTCGATGCCCTCGAGGCAGCGGATGTTGACCGCCGCGGTCGGCTGGCCCTTGGGATCCGTCGCCTCGGCAAAGGGATGGATGCCGCAGGTCTTGCAGAAGCGGTGCCGGATCGCGTGCCTGTTGAAGAGGTAGGTGCCCAGGTTGTCGTCCTCGGGCGTCTGCAGCGTGAACCGCGTGCGCGGGACGAACCACAGCAGCGAGCCCTTGCGCTGGCACATCGAGCAGTTGCAGGCCAGCGCGCCCTGGATCTCGCCGTCGACGGTAAAGGCGATCCGGCCGCAATGGCAGCTTCCCTGGTAAATCATCGGGCAATCTCCGAAGCGTTGGCGCGACCGAGATTACACCTCGTCAGGCCATGAATCCAAGGTCCTTCGGGTACTCGATGCCGTTGACGTTGCCGCCGAAGTTCTTCAGGTTCGGCAGGATGCCCGGCAGGTCGGCGTCGGGCACGCCGAACCACTTGGCGAGCGTGGCGCCGTACTGGTCGACCGAGGTGGTCGGGATCAGCCGGCCCTGCCCCACGTGGCCCTCGTAGCCCGCGAGCTTGGCGTCGTTGTTGATGCTGACCACCTGCGGCGTGCCGTAGAACTTCTTGCCGTTGACCGCACCTCCGACGACGAAGTGGTGGCCGCCCCAGCCGTGGTCGGAGCCGTCGCCGTTGCTGGCCAGCGTGCGGCCGAAGTCGGAGGCCGTGAAGGCTGTCACCTTGTCGGCCATGCCCTGAGCGACCATCTGCCGATGGAAGGCCGCCAGGGCGTCGCTCAACTGCTGCATCAGGTTGGGCTGGTTGGCGATCAGGTTGTCGTGCAGGTCGAAGCCGCCCATCGAGACKAAGAACACCTGCCGCTTGGTGCCCAGCGCGGAACGGCCGCGGATGATCCGCGACACCATCTTGAGCTGGTTGGCCAGCCCGCTGTTGAGGCCGGCGAAGGTGTCGGTGGCGAAGGTGGCGGGCGCGATCGCCGCGGTGACCGTGGTCTCGGCCTCGACCGCGCGCTTCGTGACCTTGTTGTATTCGTTCTCCAGTGCGTGGCTGCGGGCCTCCTGGGCCAGCTGCGCCATCGCCGCCTTGACCGTGCTCGAGCCGAAGGTCGTGTTGTCCTTGATGCTCCGGATGCCGACCGCGCCGCCGGTGCTGACCTGGTATTGCAGCGCCTGGTCGCCCGACAGGAAGACCGCATTGCCGGCGACCGAGATGCAGGTGAACAGCGAGTTCGTGTTCTGCCGCTGGTCCAGCATCAGGTCGCCGATGTTGCCGCCCCAGCCGATCGTCGAGCCCTCGGGCGAGGACGACTGCCAGGTCGACTGCTGGTCGTTGTGCGAGAACAGCTTGGGCGGCTGCGGGTAGAGCTTCTTGTTGCTGTTGTTGTACTGGGCCCGCGTGAGCGGCACCACCAGCGGGCCGATGTTGAGCTGCACCGCCACCTTGCCTTCGTTGTTGAAGAGGCCGGCCAGCTGCGTCATCGACGGATGCAGCGCGTACTGGCGGCCGTCGGGCAGCGCCACGCCCGGCACCAGCAATGTGCCGGCGAGCGCATCCTTGGCGATGGCGACGCCGCCCGAGGCCTGCGGCACGCGGATCGTGCTGTAGGCGTTGTAGCTCGGGTCGTCGTAGGTGACGACGGTGTTCGCATAGTCGTTGCCGCCGAACAGGAAGACGCAGACCAGCGCCTTGTAGTCGTCGCCGGTCGCGGCCTGCGCCGCGGCCTCGCCCATCGCGGCCAGGTTGAGGGCGAAGGGCAGGGCGGTGCCGGCCATCGCAAGCTGGCCGGAGCGGCGCAGGAAGGCACGGCGCGTGTGCGCGGCGGGGTCGATCAGGTACATCGCGCGGTCCCTTACTTCTGGATCAGGTAGGAGGGCGAAGCCATCACCAGCAGCACCGCGGCATAGATGCGGTTGAGCTTGACGGCGTCGGTGCTCTTGTCGGTCACGACCGGATTGGCCAGGGCGCCGACGATCAGCGCCTGGGTGGCCGCGGGCAACTGGTTGCCGGTCAGCAGCAGGTTCAGCCGCTGAACCAGCGCCGTCGGGTCGAGCACCAGCGCCTGCTCGCTCGCATAGGCCGCATTGACGTCCTTGCCGGTGCTTTTCGGCAGCACGTTGTTCTGCATGAAGTTCAGGTAGCCGCCCACGCTGGTCTCGTTGACCAGCTGGAACTCGGGGGCCACCATCTTCGAGGCGGCCATCGCGGTCGATGGCGGCACGTAGCCGGGCCGGAAGAAATTGAACACCGAGGGCGAGCGCAGCGGGCTCTGGCCCAGCTGGTCGTTGGGCCGCGAGAGGTCGCCGATCTTCCAGTTGCCGCTGGTCGAGCCGGCGCCGAAGCTGCGCCCCCATTGCGTGAAGCGCAGCATCGGCTCGCGCAGGCGGCCGAAGTTCGGATCCGAGAGCCCGGCCGGGCTGCGCGCCTCGTTGTCGAGCAGCACCGCCGCGAAGACGCTCTTCATGTCGCCGCGCACGCCGGCGCCGTTGTCCGCGAACACCTCCGAGACGCGCTTCACGTAGGCCGGGCTCGGGTTGCTGGTCACCAGCCGCTGGATCAGCTGCTTGCCGATGAAGGGGCCCACGTTCGGGTGGTTGAACAGTGTGTCGAGCGCGATCTTCAGCGCCGCGCTGCCCTCGGTGCCGGCCGGCACCGTGGCGCCGAGGAACCTGGCTTCGAGCGTGGAATGCCGGGAGGCCGTGAGCGACATCGGGCGCGATGTCCAGGCGCTGCTCTCGAGGGTGTAGCTGGCGCCCGGCGGGGTGAATGCGCCCGGCGTGCCGCTCTTCTCGTCGGCGCGGATGTCGAGGTCGTAGCCGGTGAAGACGCGCGCCAGGTTGGTCACGTCGTCCAGGCTGTAGCTGTCGAGCGGCGCGCCGTCGCTGCCGGTCTTGACGGTGCCGTCGGCGTCGAGCTGGTAGAGCCCGATGGTCATCAGCTGCATGACCTCGCGCGCATAGTTCTCGTCCGGCTGGYGACCCTGGGCGTTCTCCTTCTGGTTGCCCTTGGTGTTGAGGTAGTAGCCCATCGCCGGATTCAGCGTCACGTCCTCCAGCAGCTTGCGGAAGTTGGTCGTGACGCCGGCCACCAGCATGTCCCAGTACTGGGCCATCATGAGCTCGGGCCAGTTGGAGCCGATGTCGTTGCGCGAGACCACGAAGATCTCGGTGAACACCAGCGCCATGCGCTTGCGCAAGCCGTCCGGCGCGGTCATGAGCTGGTTCCAGATCATGTCGTCGCTGTTGACGGTGTTGTAGGGCTTGCTCAGGATCCAGTCGCGGCCCGTCTGCTCGGCCGGCCGGTCGACCTGCTCGCCGAGCCAGGGCAGGTAGCCCTTGCCGCGCACCGCGGCGATGTCCGCTTCCGAAGCCGAGAACTGCGATTGCAGCAGGAAGCGCGCGGCTTCGTCGTCGGTCTTGGCCTGCGTGTAGGCGTAGGTCTGCGCGGTCGGCGTGCTGGCCAGCGCCGTCAGCGAGCCGGCCTGCACGGTGGTCGCACTCGACCCGCCGAGGCCGGCCGGGCTCGCACCTCCGCCACTGCTGCCGCCGCCCCCGCCGCAGGCCGCCAGTGCCGCCGACGCGGCCAGGGTCGCTGCCAACGGCAAGCGATCGAAAGACGCGCCGGCCGGGGAGGCTGCGACGATTTCCTGCGCGCACGATGTCTCGTCGGCCGCTTCGGCGCGACCGATCGCGATGTCTTCCACCATGGAACTCCACTCCTCGACGCGGACGCGCCATCCCTCTTCAGGCAATTGCCATGCCCGGCCTTTTCCTGGGCCCCGAGGAAATTAAGAGAAGCGTTTAGTACGACACTTGTGAACAAATGTGACTTTTTCCGTCACACCGACACCACGAGGCGCTTGCGGACTGACGCGGAATGTCGTTCAGGGCCTGGCGGCCTGGAGCGCGTCGCGGGTGCGGATGGCCTCGCGCCGGGCGGCCTCGGCGAAGTCCTCGCCGGCCGAGGCGTAGCAGATGGCACGCGACGAATTGACCACGATCGGCGCATCCGGGCGCCAGCCGGCGCGGACGGTGGCGACCGCATCGCCGCCCTGGGCGCCGACACCGGGGATCAGCAGCGGCACCGTGGGCGCCAAGGCGCGCACGCGTTCGATCTCGGCCGGGTAGGTGGCCCCGACCACCAGCCCGAGCTGGCCGTTGAGGTTCCAGGGCCCCTGGGCCAGCCTTGCCACATGCTCATACAGGAAGGGCTGGCCCTCGACATCCGCCAAGCGCTGGCCCTGCAGGTCGGCACCGCCCGGGTTGCTGGTCCGGCACAGCAGGAAGGCGCCCTTGTCCGGGTGGCGCAGATAGGGCTCGACGGAATCGAAGCCCATGAACGGCGACAGGGTGACGGCGTCGGCGCCGTAGCGCTCGAAGGCCTCGCGCGCGTACTGTTCGGCGGTGGAGCCGATGTCGCCGCGCTTGGCGTCGAGGATCACCGGCACCTGGGGGGCGTTGCGGCGCATGTGTTCCATGAGCTGCTCGAGCTGCCCTTCGGCCCGGTGGGCGGCGAAATAGGCGATCTGCGGCTTGAACGCGATCGCCAGATCGGCCGTGGCGTCGACGATGCGGGCGCAGAAATCGTAGATCCGGCCGGCGTCGCCCTTGAGCGAGGCGGGGAATTTGGTCGGCTCGGGGTCGAGGCCGACACACAGCAGCGAGCCGTTTTGGCGCTCGGCGGCGCGCAGCTTGTCCAGGAAGGTCATGGGCCGAATTTTAGGCGGCCGGCCCCACTTGTTCTGCGGCCAGGCAGAGGTCGGCCCAGGCGCGCGCCTTGTCGGCCGGATTGCGCAGCAGGTAGGCCGGGTGGTAGCTGGCGACCACAGGCACCGCCGGCAGGGCCGGCAGGTCCATCGGCAGCACGCGGCCGCGCAGCTTGCCGAGCGGCTCGCTGCTTTGCATCAGGCTCTGCGCCGCCAGCGGCCCCATGGCCAGCACCACGCGCGGCGCCAGCGCGGCGATGCTGCCGGCCAGTACCTCGCCGATCGGATGCGGACTGCCGGCCTGGCCCGAAGCCACGCCGCGGTGCGTGCGCATCAGGTGCACCGGCACCGCGCCGCCATGAAGCTGCAGCGCATTCAGCATGGCGTGGAGCAGCCTGCCGGCATCGCCTTCGAAAGGGTCGCCGTGCCGGCCATCGAGTTCCGGCGGCATGTCGGCCACGATCAGCCAGCCACCCTGCGACGCGGCCGGGTCGCCGCAGAGGCGCCGCGGTGCCTCGGCCAGCACGGCGGCGCCGTGCGTGGCCGCGGGGGAGGCCCGGTGCACGGCGGGCGCCGGCGCAGCGACGGCCGGTACCGCCCGCGGGGGCGCTACGGCGGGGAGCTCCGCTGCCGGCGCCGCGACGGCGGGCTCGAGCCGGTCGGCGGCGGCAGGGCCGGCTTCCGGAGCCGGCATCTCCACCGGTTCCGGCTGGCGCCACCAGAAGAGCTTGACGCCCATTTCGTCGAGCATGGCGCGCTGCCGCGCATCGAGCTTCATTGCATCGGTCGTCATGTCAGTGCTCCACCACGTGATCGCGTGACCCGCGACGCATGAAACCGGCGCAGCCAAATGCCAGGGATACCGCGGAACCGGCTTTGCCGGGCCGCCGGTATCGCCCCTCTTGAGGGACTGAGGTCCGCGGCTCCAAGCCTGCCTGCGCAGGCTTGTTGCTCCACCGCGCGGTGCGCGACCCACGACCCATGAAACCGGCGCAGTCCGATACCAGGGATACCGCGGAACCGGCTTTGCCGGGCCGCCGGTATCGCCCCCTGGAGGGGGAGGCGCCGCAGGCGCTTCGGGGGTGTTTCATTTCAGTGCCCGCCCGGCCGCCCGAAGGGCACTGAGCGCCCCCTCGGGGGGCAGCGATACGCGAAGCGATGAGCGTTGGGGGCATTTCATTTCAATCCTCCCCAGGCGCTGGGCGATTCGTTCAGGCGCAGGCTCATCACGACCGCATCCTCGCGGGCGCCGCCGTGCGCGGGGTAGTAGCCCTTGCGCATGCCCACGCGCCGGAAGCCGTTGCGTTCGTAGACCGCGAGGGCGCGCAGGTTGCTGGCCCGCACTTCGAGCCAGAGCCATTGCGCGTTCAGGCCGCGCGACCAGCCGGCCAGCGCCTCCAGCATCAGCGGCGCCCAGCCCTGGCCCTGGAAGGCCGGCGCCACCGTGATATTGAGCAGATGCACCTCGTCGACGCCCTTCATGGCGACGAAGTAGCCGATCAGCGTCTCGCCGGTGTCGCGTGAAGTCACCCGGTTCCAGAGGGCCCGCGCGCCACGCGGTGCTTCCGCGGCGGCATCGCCGTCCGGCGTCGGGGCCACCAGGCACTGGCAGTGGTAGCCGGCGGCCAGCGAGTCGGTGAAGTTGGCCGGCGTCCAGGGATGGGTGAAGGCACTCCGCTCGATGGCACAGACAGCGGGAATCCGCTCGATCGTGATCGGCTCGAGGCGCGCCTCGCGCGGCTGCCGCATCACGGCGCTCATAAGGCGACCTCCGTGCTTCGCACTGCGGCGCGAGCTTGCTTGGGGCGGCCCGGCGCTGCGCTCATGTCAGCCCCTTCAGGGCCGCGCGCTCCTCGGTGGTCTGCGCCACCTTGTCGCGGACGTAGAGCGGCCAGGCCTCGGCCGGCGCGACCGTGCGGCCGGCGGCCAGCAATGCCGGCGCCAAGCGCAGCATCGCGCTGGCGGTGGGCAGCACCTCGTGGCGCGCCGCCGCCCGTGGCAGCCGTTCGCCGTAGGCGGCGAAGGCATTGCCGACCAGCGCCCAGCCGTCGGGCACCACGACGCCCTCGGGCGCCAGCAGTTCGGCTTCGCTGGCGCTGATCGCGACGCCGAAGTCGTAGCCGGCCGCGTAGACCTGGTCCATGCGCGCATCGAGCACCGCCACCACGCGGGTGACGCCGAAACGGTCATGGGCTTCCTCGGCCACGGCGTGCAGGGTGTCGATCGGCAGCAGAGGCACGCCGGCGCCGAAGCCCAGGCCCTGCGCCACCGAGCAGGCGGTGCGCAGTCCGGTGAAGGAGCCGGGCCCGCGGCCGAAAGCGATGGCATCGAGTTCGGACAGCGACAGGCCGGCCGCCGCGAGCAAGCGCTGGATCAGCGGGATCAGGCTCGCCGAGGACTGCGCGCCGCCGGCACCGCTGTGCTCGAGCAGCAGGTCGCCGTGGCGCACCGCGATCGACAGCGCCTCGGTGCTGGTGTCGAAGGCCAGCAGTCTAGCCATCGATGCACCCTCCCGCCGCCCCCGCCACCGCCACGGCAGGGGCCGAGCGGCCGCCGGGAGCCCGGCTGCGCTGGACGCCGAACAGGATGCCTGCCGTGACCAGCAACAGCCCCGCGATCAGGTTCCAGTACAGCGGTTCGCCGAGAAAAATCACCGCGCCGAGCGCCGACAGCCCCGGCACCAGCGCCGTGATCATCGTGGACCGCACGGGGCCGAAGTACTGGATCATCCGCGTGAAGGCAATGCCCGAGATCACCACCGAGCCAACACCCTGGAACACCATCTGGAACAGGATCTCGCCGACGGGCGCGCTGCCCAGGCGGCTCGCGACCAGGCCGGCCGCGGCCAGCAACCCATAGGCGGGCACGAAGGCGACGAAGGCGAACACGGTGATTGCGATGGTGGCACGCACGGCCTCGAGCCCGTGCCGCCGCACCACGATGCTGTAGCAGGCCCAGCAGAAGGCTGCGCTCATGAAAAGCAGGTCGCCCTTCCAGACCCCGCCGCCTTCCAGCGCGTGCAGCAGGCTGGCACCGCCGACGAACAGGTCGCCGAGGACGATCAGCGCCAGTCCGAGCGCACGCAGCGGCGTGATGCGGTCGCGCAGCACCAGGGCCGCGAGCAGCGTGGTCCACAGCGGCAGGCTGCCCGGCATCAGCACCGAGGCATGGCTGGCCGGCGCGAAGAAGAAGCCGGTATAGGCCAGGAGGGCGTAGGCGAGGCCGCCGAAGACGCCCGCCAGCGCGGTCAGGCGCAGCGGCAACGGCGAAAGCCCGAAGAACGAATCCTGGGTCGACCCGGCGGCCCGCGCGCGCATCACCAGCCACCCGCCCCAGGGCAGCAGCACCAGGCTGGCGCCGCAGATGCGGGCGAAGGCGATGTCGAAAGGCGTCAGCGAGCGCCCCGCGGAGGCCCGCGCGATCACGATGAACGCGGTCCAGACCCCGACGGTGACGACGGCCGCGCCGATGCCGATGGTGCGGGCTGAGAAACGGGGAGCTACGGGCATCGGGCGATTATCCAGGGTGACCGGCCGGCGCGCTGCGTTCGCGCCGACAGCCGGAGCCGGCCCGGGATAATTCGTGCATGACCGTCGTCCTGCCCGCCGCGCGCCGCCTTTGCCACCGAATCCGCAGCTTCGCGTGGGTCATCGCACTGGCCGCCGCGGTGCCGGTGCGGGCCCAGGGCCTGCCGACCGAAGTCGACGCCGCGCTGGCCCGCGCCAAGGTGCCACGCGACGCCGTGACGATGCTGGTGGTCGATGCCGAAGGCGTGCGGCCGCCGCGGCTCGCCTGGCGGTCGCAGGTGCCGGTCAATCCGGCCTCGATCATGAAGCTGGTCACCACCTACGCGGCGCTCGACCTGCTGGGCCCGGGCTTCACCTGGAACACGCCCGTGTACGTGGACGGTCCGGTGCGCAACGGCGTGCTCGAGGGCAGCCTGTACATCAAGGGCCAGGGCGATCCCAAGCTGGTGCTCGAGCGGCTGTGGCTGCTGCTGCGCCGGGTGCAGGGGCTGGGCGTCCAGGGCATCGACGGCGACATCGTGCTGGACCGCAGCGCCTTCGAAGTGGCCGAGGCCGATCCGAACGCCTTCGATGGCGAAGGCCAGCGCCCCTACAACGCGGCGCCCGACGCGCTGCTGGTCAACTTCAAGTCGGTGGTGATGAACTTCGTGCCCCAGCGCGGCGCGCAGACCGCCCAGGTGAGCTACGAACCGCCGCTGGCCGGCGTTGCCATGCAGGCCACGGTGCCGCTCGCGGCCGGCGAGTGCGGCGACTGGCGCAGCAGCCTGGCCGGCGACTTCGCCGATCCGGCGCGGCTCGCATTTGCGGGCAGCTACCCGGCAGCCTGCGGCGAAAAGACCTGGGCGGTGGCCTATGCGGACCCGCGCGGCTACGCCGCCCGCGCGATCGGCGGCCTCTGGGCCGAAATGGGCGGCCGGCTCAAGGGCCAGGTGCGCGACGGCCGGGTCCCGGCCGAGCTGCGGCCGGCCTTCGAGGCGACGTCGCCGCCGCTGGCCGACGTGATCCGCGACATCAACAAGTACAGCAACAACGTGATGGCGCAGCAGCTCTTCCTGACGCTCGGGCTGCAGCAGAAGAAGCGCGGCACGCTCGAGGCCTCGCGCGCCACGCTGCGCCAGTGGTGGAACGACCGGGTCGGCACCGGCGAGGGCCAGCCGGTGATCGACAACGGTTCGGGCCTGTCGCGCGACGAGCGCATCAGCGCCGCGGCCCTGGCGAAGATGCTGCAGCTGGCCTGGCGCTCGCCCGTGATGCCGGAGCTGGTGTCCTCGCTGCCGGCCTCGGGCGTCGACGGCACGCTGCGCAAGCGCGCGCTGCGCTCCGGCGGCGCCGCGCACCTGAAGACCGGCAGCCTGCGCGATGCCGCCGGCGTGGCGGGCTATGTGCACGGCGCCAGCGGGCGGCGCTGGGTGGTCATCGCGATCGCCAACCACGCCAACGCGGTTGCGGCGCGCCCGGCCTTCGATGCCCTGGTCGACTGGGCGGCCCAGGAGAATTGAGCGGCGGGCCACGGAGCCCCTGTAGGCGGATACCGATTGCGCAGCAGGCTGGCACTGCCCAAAATCAGTCGCCCCCCCCGAATTCACCCCAGGAGACGCCTCCCATGAACAGACTCCCCGCCCTCGCCCTGACGGGCATTGCCCTGGTCCTTGACGGCTGCGGGGGCGGAAGCGATGGCTTCGTATTCAACGCGCCGGCCACCGTCGACACCGGACGCGGCTCAGTCGTGACGATGCCGCCCGAGCGGGTGCAGCGGATCTCATCCGCCGAGTTCTCCACCCTGCTGCAGGCGAACTCGGAGGGCAAGGCGCTGCTGGTCGTCGCCGGCAGTCCCCGATGCGGCGTCGATCTGCGCTACCTCGAGTACCGCACGATCGGCGGCCAGGGCGAGGCCACCAACGCGACCGCCGCGATCATGGTGCCCTCGGGCACCGATGCCGCCTGCAACGGCCCCCGCCCGGTGGTGCTGTACGCCCACGGCACCACGCCGGCGCGCGACTACAACATCGCCCGCTGGACCGATGCCGCCCAGCCTGCGGCGGGCGAGGGCCTGACGGTGGCCGCGATGTTCGCGGCCCAGGGCTTCATCGTGGTGGCGCCGAACTACGCCGGCTACGACAAGTCGACGCTGACCTACCATCCCTACCTCAACGGCGACCAGCAAGGAAAGGACATGGTCGACGCCCTGATCGCCGCCCGCAAGACCTTCTCCCTGATCAATGCCGACGACGCCGGCTCGCTGTTCGTCACGGGCTATTCGCAAGGCGGCTACGTGGCGATGGCAGCGCACCGCGAGCTGCAGGCCACCGGCAAGTCGGTCACGGCATCGGCGCCGCTGTCGGCGCCCGCCGCCATCAGCCTGCTGACCGACTACAGCTTCAGCGGCTGGCCGGCGCTCGGCTCCACGCTGTTCACGCCGCTGCTCTCGACCAGCTGGCAGAAGCAGTTCGGCTACGTCTACAGCGCCACCGGCGACATCTACGAAGCGCAGTACGCCACCGGCATCGACACCCTGCTGCCGAGCCTGACGCCGATCGACACGCTCTACGCGACGGGCAAGCTGCCGCCGCTGGCGCTCTATCCGACGAATGCGGTGCCGGGCCCGGTCGATCCGTCGCTGGCGGTCTTCTACGCCCCCAACAACCTGGTCCGGCAAAGCTACCTGACGCAAGCCGCCAATGACATCCAGGCCAATCCCTGCCCCGGCAACGCGCTGCCGGCGACCTCGGCCTCGCTGAACACCAGTTCCCCGCTGGGCTGCCAGCCGCTGCTCGGCTTCCGCAAGGCCGCGGTGGCGAACGACCTGCGCAACTGGCTGCCGTTGCGGCCGGTGCTGATGTGCGGCGGCGCCAACGACCCGACCATCAACTTCCTGAGCACCCGCGCCACCGCCGGCTACTTCCGCGCCCGCGGCATGCCGGCGTCGGCGCTGACGGTGGTCGACCTCGAGGAAGCCAACACCCTGGATGCCTACTCGGCGGCGCGCGCCGGCTTTGCCCAGGCCAAGGCCAGCACCGCGGCCAGCGGCGGCAGCACCCCGGCCGAGCAGCAGCAGGCCGTGGTCCAGGCCTACCATGGCACGCTGGTGCCGCCCTTCTGCCTGGCGGCAGCGCGCGGTTTCTTCACCGGCGTGCTGGCTGCGGGAGGCTGAGTTCTCTGATCAGTTGAGGACAGAGCAAAAACTGCTGCGCAGTTTCTTGGTCTGTCCCGCAAAGTCTCAGGAAGCCGCGGCGCGGGTGAGGCGGTCGCGCACGCCTTCCCACTCGGGGGTGGCCGGCGGCGTCTCGACCCAGATCAGCTTGACGCCCTCGGCGTCGAAGGCCCGCAGCACCGCGAAGAGCTGCTGTGCCGCCGCGGCCGCATCGTCCGGCATGCGCCGCTGCAGGATTCGCTGCGAGCGGCTGCGCAGCACGGTGCGCGACCAGACCGCGATGCTGGCGGCATTGGCGCCGAGCACATCGAGGCCGGTCTGCAGGGCCTTGGCGTCCATCAGGCGCAGCTTGGCGCTCGGCGCGTAGTGCGCCTCGAGCGTGCCGGAGGCCCGCGGGTCGGGCACGCCGAGCGTGACCTTGTCGCGCAGCGGCTCGCCGCCGGCTGCCTCGACCTGCGCCCGCGTGATCGCGCCGGGCCGCAGCAGCACCGGGGCCCCGCGGCTGCAGTCGACGATGGTCGATTCGATGCCGACCGCGCACGGCCCGCCGTCGATCACCAGCAGCGCGTCGCCGAACTCCTGCTGCACGTGCAGCGCGGTGGTCGGGCTCACGCGGCCGAAACGGTTGGCGCTCGGCCCGGCAACGCCCAGCACGCCCAGGTCGGCACAGGCAGCCAGCAGCGCCTGCGCCACCGGATGGGCCGGGCAGCGCAGGCCGATGGTGTCCTGGCCGCCCGCCGCCGCGGCAGCGACGCCGGGCTGGCGCTCGACGATCAAGGTCAGCGGGCCGGGCCAGAAGGCGCGCACCAGCTTCTCGGCGAAGGGCGGCAACGGCCGCGCGAAATGCGCCAGCGCCTCGGCGCCCTTCGCGCCCGCCGGCACGTGGACGATCAGCGGATGGTCGCTGGGCCGGCCCTTGGCGGCGAAGATGCCGGCGACGGCGGCGTCGCTGCCGGCGTCGGCCCCCAGCCCATAGACGGTCTCGGTCGGGAACGCGACCAGGCCACCGGCGCGCAGCACCTGCGCCGCCTCGGCGATGGCATCGGGCGCATTGCCGTCGCGAATCATCCCGCGGGCCCGGTTCATTCCGACAGCGGGATCGGCAGGCCCAGCAGCGCGGCCGCGAAGTCGGCCGTGCTGCGAACCGCGTCGATCGCGTCGCCGGTGATGTTGAGGTGCCCCATCTTGCGGCCGCGGCGCGCCTCGGTCTTGCCGTAGAGGTGCAGGTGGGTGCCGGGCAGGGCCAGCACGTCGGCCCAGCGCGGCTCCCGCGGCGCATCGCCGTCGACGAACCACAGGTCGCCCAGCAGGTTCAGCATGATCGCCACGCTGTGCTGGCGCGGCGGATTGAGCGGCAGGCCCGCCAGCGTGCGCACCTGGAGCTCGAACTGCGACACGTCGCTCGCGTTCAGCGTCCAGTGGCCGCTGTTGTGGGGGCGCGGCGCCATCTCGTTGACCACCAGTCGCCCATCGCCGAGGACGAAGAACTCGACGCACAGCACGCCGACGTAGGCCAGGCCCTCGGCGATCGAGCGGGCCGCGGCGACGGCGCGGCGTGCGGTCGACTCGGGCATGTTGTTCGGATGGACCTCGGTGACGGCGAGAATGCCGTCCCGGTGCAGGTTGCGCTGCACCGGGAAATTGACCATCTGCCCGTCCTCGCCGCGGGCGACGATCACCGAGCATTCGAAATCCAGCGGCAGCAGCTTCTCGAGCACGCAGGGCACGCCGCCGGCATCGTTCCAGGCCGCCTCCAGTTCGTCCCGGGTCGCCACCCGGCGCTGGCCCTTGCCATCGTAGCCCAGCCGCGCGGTCTTGAGGATGCCGGGCAGCAGGTCGGCCGGCACGGCCGCCAGGTGGTCGGCGGTCTCGATCACGGCGTAGGGGGCGCATTCGACGCCGCACCGCACGAAGTGGGCCTTCTCGCGGATTCGGTCCTGGGCGATCGCCACCGCGTCCGGGCCCGGCGCCACCGGCCGCGCCACGGCCAGGTGCTCGAGCGAGGGCGCCGGCACGTTCTCGAATTCGGTCGTCACGGCATCGGCCAGTCCGGCCAGTCGCGCCAGGCCGTCGACGTCGGTGTAGTCGGTGTGGATGTGGTGATGGCTCACGCGCCCGGCCGGACTGTCGGCGTCGGGGTCGAGCACCGCGGTGAAATAGCCCATCGCCTGCGCCGCGTGCACGAACATGCGGCCCAGCTGGCCGCCTCCGAGCACCCCCAGCGTGGCGCCCGGCAGCACGACGTTCATTCGGACACCTCCGCGCTGCGCGCTGCGGTGTTCGCCTTGGGAACGGCCCGGCGGCTCATTCGGACACCTCCGCGCTTGTGCGCTACGGTGTTCGCCTTGGGAACGGCCCGGCGGCTCATTCGGACACCTCCGCGCTTGTGCGCTACGGTGTTCGCCTTGGGAACGGCCCGGCGGCTCACAGCGCACCCCCGCCCTGCGGCGAGAACGGCGACACCGCGGGGTCGTCGCCCGGCGGCAGCGTCATGGCCTGCGCGGCCTCGGTCTGCGCCAGCCGGAAGGCATCGAGCCGGTCGCGCAGCGCCGGGTCGCCGACCGCCAGCATCGCCACCGCGAACAGCGCCGCATTGGCCGCGCCGGCGTTGCCGATCGCGAAAGTCGCCACCGGCACGCCCTTGGGCATCTGCACGATGCTGTAGAGCGAGTCGACGCCCTGCAGGTGCCGGCTCGCGACCGGCACGCCGAGCACCGGCACGGTCGTCTTGGCCGCCAGCATGCCCGGCAGGTGCGCGGCCCCGCCGGCGCCGGCGATGATCGCGGCCAGCCCGCGCGGCGCGGCGCTTTCGGCGTAGGCGAACAATTCGTCGGGCATCCGGTGGGCCGAGACCACGCGGGCTTCGTGGGCGATGCCGAATTGCTGGAGAATCTCGACCGCGTTGCGCATCGTCTCCCAGTCGGAGTTCGAGCCCATCACCACACCGACCTGAATTGCTTGCTTCATGGTTCCAATTTTACGTTTCACCCCCACCTTCCCGCGATGATCGACATCACCCTCGAAAATTTCCAGTCCGAGCTGATCGACGGCTCGATGACCACGCCGGTCCTGCTCGACATCTGGGCCGAATGGTGCGGGCCCTGCAAGCAGCTCGGGCCGGTGCTCGAAAAACTCGAAGTCGAGTACGCCGGCCGCTTCACGCTGGCCAAGCTCGATGCCGACAAGGTGCCGCAGATCTCCGAGCAGCTGAGCCAGATGTTCGGCGTCCGCAGCATCCCCTTCTGCGTGATGTTCAAGGGCGGGCAGCCGGTCGACGGCTTCGTCGGCGCGATCCCGGCCGACCAGATCCGCACCTTCCTCGACAAGCACGTGCCGCCAGGCGACGAGGATGCACCCCCGCTCGACGAAGAAGTCTCGGCCCAGCAGGCGCTGGCCGAGGGCGACACCGAGGGCGCGCTCGAGAAGCTGCAGCACGCGGTCGCCACCGACCCGGCCAACGACGACGCCCGTTTCGACTACGTCAAGCTGCTGCTGCAGGAGGGCCGCACCGACGACGCCAAGGTCGCGTTCGCCCCGGTGATCGCCAAGACGTCGCTGGTGCGCCGCTTCGATTCGCTGCAGCGCTGGATGGACGCGATCGACTTCGCGGCCCCGGCCACGGGGGCGGCGCCCGCGCTGGCCGACCTGGACAGCCGCATCGCCGCCAACAAGCGCGACTTCGAAGCCCGCTTCGGCCGCGCCCGCCTGCTCATGAGCGCCCAGCGCTGGACCGACGCGATGGACGAGCTGCTCGACATCCTGATGCGCGACAAGAGCTGGAGCGAGGACCTGGCGCGCAAGACCTACATCGCCATCCTCGACATCATCGAGCCGCCGAAGGTCAAGGTCGCCGATGGCCAGATTCCGCCCGATGACCCGACCGTGGCCAGCTACCGCCGGCGCCTCAGCAGCGTGGTGCTCAGCTGAGACCTCGCGGGACAGATCAAGAAACTGCGCAGCAGTTTTTGCTCTGTCCTCGACTGACTGGGAGGCGCCCCGCGATTGAGTGCGCGGGCCCGGTCGAATACGATGCAGCGAATATCAATTTGTTGCAGAAGGACAGACAGGCCATGCGCTCCCGCCCTGCCGCCATTCCCCTTGTCACGGCCGCCCTGCTGGCCGCCGCGCTGACCGCCGGCTGCGTCAGCGCCATCAGCCTCGACGAGCCGATCGAGGGTCCGGTCTGGCGCCTCGACCAGCTCGGCGGCGAGCCGGTGGCCAGCGGCGGCGACCCGCAACGCGATCCGCAGGTCCAGTTCGACCGCAGCAACGGGCGCGTCAGCGGCTCGGGCGGCTGCAACCGGCTGTCGGGCACCTTCGAGCGCAGCGGCAGCACGCTCAAGCTGAGCCAGCTGGCGTCGACGCGGATGGCCTGCACCGATCCGGCGCTCGGCACCAAGGAGCAGCAGTTCTTCGCCGCCCTGCAGGCCACCACCAACTACCGGCTGCAGAGCCCGACGCGGCTGGCCTTGCTGGATGCGGGGGGCCGCACCGTGGCGACGCTGAGCACCTCGCGCTGACCGGCTCCGCCTACCGCCTACCAGCGCGCAGGCAGTTCCCGCAGCAGCGCCAGCTGGCGCTGCGCGACCGACACGTAGCCGCCCTGCTCCAGGTCCTTCAGCAGCCGGCTGACCATTTCCCGCGAGCAGCCGATCTCGCTCGCGATGGCCTGGTGCGTCAGCCGCTCGGCGATTCGCCGCGTGCCATCGGTATTCGGCGCCGAGCGCTCCTCGAGCAGGCGCTTCAGGCGCGAGTAGACGTCGAGCAGGGCCATGCTGCGGGCGCTCTCGGTCGCCAGCCTGGCGCGGCGAATCAGCCGCACGATCAGCGCCAGCGCGAAGTCCGGATGCTCGGCGATGTGCTGCAGCAGGGTCTCGCGGGTCACCACGGCGCAGACGGTGGGCTCGACCGCCTCCACGCTGGCCGATCGCGGGCCGCCGTCGAGCGACATTTCGCCCACGTACTCGCCGGGCCCATGCAGGCCCAGCGTGATCTCACGCCCGCGGGCGTCGGACAGGAAGGCCCGCAGCCGCCCGGACAGCACGATGTAGACCGAGCCGCCCTGTTCGCCCTCCTCGATCAGCAGCGCCCGCGTGCGGTAGCGGCGCTGCACGCCGCGCTGCGCAAGCTGCAGAAGTGCGGGCTGGAGTGCGGGGGAATGGACACCGGATGCGGCAGGCATCCGTGGAATATACGGGCAGACCGCCTTGGGGCGGCCCGGCGGCGGTCTGGATCGCCCCCACGCTCCCCCACTGCGTGTGGGTCGCTGCCCCCCGAGGGGGCCGCAGACCGCCTTGGGGCGGCCCGGCGGCGGTCTGTCCGTCGGCCCCCGGTCAGTCGACCAGCCTCAGGGCGGACACGATCTGCGGCATGCGCGAGACGCGGTGCACCACCTCGCGGATGCTGCTGCTGCCGGTCTTCTGCCGCACGTTCTTGATGTGGGTGCGCACGGTCGACATCCGGATGCCCTCGAGGCAGGCAATTTCCTCGGCGCCATGGCCGGCGCAGAGCCGGGCCAGCACGTTTTGCTCGGCCCGCGTCAGGTGCCGGGCGCGAGCGAACATCTGCATGGTCAGCATCTCGCAGCCGGGCCGGCGGCTGCAGATCACCAGCACCGTGTCGACCGTTTCGCTGCCGTGCACCGCGGCCAGAGGGATGAAGGCCACCGACAGCGCATCGCTGCCGTCTTCGAGTTCCACGATGCTGCGGCAGTCGCGCTCGGCGTCCTTCAAGGCCTGGCGAATCTTCGCCTGGGAGGCCGGACTGCCGGCGCACAGCATGCCGTCGCCGCTGCGCAGCGCGCGCGCCGAACTCAGCTCGCGCCGGGCCGGGAAGTTGGCGTGCAGGATGCGGCCGGTCAGGTCCAGCAGCAGCAGGCCATGATCGATCTCATCGAGCACCCGGGCCAGCATCCCGGGCTGCAGGGCGTCGGGCGGAGCTGCAGTGACCTCGCGGCCGAAGCGCTCGACATAGGAAATCTGAAAGTCGACTGCGGTTTCCATGGTGCTCTCCTCATCTGGGGGGATGAAAAGAGTGTGGAAGACTGCGACCCTGTCGTGCGGTGACTATTGCCGCGGATTTTGTGATCTATTTACATTCCGTGGCCGGGCCGGCCCCGCTCAGCCGGTCAGGCGCTGCAGCGCCTCGCGGTACTTGGCCGCCGTCTTCTCGATCACCTCGGCCGGCAGCCGCGGCGCCGGCGGTGTCTTGTCCCAGGGCTTGCCGTTGATCTTCGTGGCCTCGAGCCAGTCGCGCACGAACTGCTTGTCGTAGCTCGGCGGGTTGGCGCCGGCGGCCAGCGCGGCCTCGTAGCCTTCGACCGGCCAGTAGCGAGAGCTGTCGGGCGTCAGCACCTCGTCCATCAGCACCAGCGTGCCGGCTTCGTCGAGGCCGAACTCGAACTTGGTGTCGGCGATGATCATTCCCTTGCCCAGCGCGATCTCGGCCGCGGTCTCGTAGATGGCGATGCTGGTCTCGCGGATCTGCTGCGCGAGTGTCGGGCCGACCACCTCGACCACCTTGTCGTAGCTGATGTTCTCGTCGTGCGCGCCCGCCGCGGCCTTGGCCGCGGGCGTGAAGATCGGTCGCGGCAGCTTGCTGGCGTTGGTCAGGCCCTCGGGCAGCGGCACGCCGCAGACCGCTTGGTTCTCCTGGTATTCCTTCCAGCCGCTGCCGGCCAGGTAGCCGCGCACCACGGCTTCGACCGGGATCGGCGTCAGGCGCTTGACCAGCATCGAACGGCCCTCGACCTGCGGCACCTCGTCCGGCGTCACCACGCTCTCGGGGGCGTCGCCGGTGAGGTGGTTGGGACACAGGTGGCCGAGCCGGTCGAACCACCAGAGCGCCATCTGCGTGAGGATCACGCCCTTGCCGGGAATCGGCTCGCCCATGATCACGTCGAAGGCCGAGAGGCGATCGCTCGCGACCATCAGGATCCGGTCGTTGCCGACCGCATAGTTGTCGCGCACCTTGCCGCGCGCCAGCAGCGGAAGGCTCTTGATGGAAGAGGTATGGACGGTGGTCATGGCGAATGGAAGGTGGGCGGTGCGGAGAACTTCGGAGATTGTGCGCGCGGCGCGTGCCGCGCGAAACAAACCGGCCAGCGCAGCGAGGCCCGTTCGGGAAACCCCGCGGAACCGGCTTTGCCGGGCCGCTGGGGTTGCCCCCGGAGAGGGGGGTGGGAGCGCGACACGAAGTGCGCGCGACCTGGGGGTGCGCCTAAATGACTTCTTGCGCGAGCTCGCCCTTGGCGTACTTGGCGGCGACCACCTGCAGGCTGTCGCCCTTGATCTTCGGGCCCTGGCCTTCGCAGCCGAACTCGAGGTAGCGCTGCTTGCAGATCAGCCGGGCCGCCTCGCGCGCCGGCTTGAGCCATTCGCGGGCGTCGAACTTCTCGGGGTTCTCGGCCAGGAACTTGCGCACCGCGCCGGTCATCGCGAGCCGGATGTCGGTGTCGATGTTGATCTTGCGCACGCCGTGCTTGATGGCTTCCTGGATCTCCTCGACCGGCACGCCGTAGGTTTCCTTCATGTTGCCGCCGTATTGGCGAATGATGGCCAGCAGTTCCTGCGGCACGCTCGAGGAGCCGTGCATCACCAGGTGGGTGTTGGGAATGCGGTGGTGGATTTCCTTGATGCGGTCGATCGCCAGGATGTCGCCGGTGGGCTTGCGCGTGAACTTGTAGGCGCCGTGGCTGGTGCCGATGGCGATCGCCAGGGCGTCGATCTGGGTCCGCTTGACGAAGTCGGCGGCCTGCTCGGGGTCGGTCAGCAGCTGCTCGCGGGTCATGGTGGCTTCGGTGCCGTGGCCGTCTTCCTTGTCGCCCTTCATGGTCTCCAGCGAGCCCAGGCAGCCGAGTTCGCCCTCGACCGTGACGCCGACCTTGTGCGCCATGTCGGCCACCTTGCGGGTGACGTCGACGTTGTAGTCGTAGCTGGCGATGGTCTTGCCGTCGGCCTCCAGCGAGCCGTCCATCATGACCGAGCTGAAGCCCAGGTCGATGGCGCCACGGCACACATCGGGGCTCTGGCCGTGGTCCTGGTGCATCACCAGCGGCACCGTGGGATAGGCTTCGATGGCGGCCTGGATCAGGTGCTTGATGAAGGCCTCGCCCGCGTACTTGCGGGCGCCGGCGCTGGCCTGCAGGATCACAGGCGCGCCGACTTCCTTGGCGGCCTCCATCACGGCCTGGACCTGTTCGAGATTGTTGACGTTGAATGCCGGGATGCCGTAGCCATTGGCGGCGGCATGGTCGAGCAGTTCGCGCATCGAGACGAGTGCCATGGGAATACCTCGCGGGAATCTAGGGATGGAAACGAAATAACTCCCGCGATTCTACCGAGGCCCCTTGTAGGACGGCTCCGATGGCCCCTGCAACCGCGGGGCGGCGCGCTAACTGACCCGGCAGATCTTGAGCATGTTGGTGCCACCGGGCGCGCCCATCGGCTCGCCGCAGGTGATCGCGTAGACGTCTCCGGTCTGGACGATGCCACGCTTCTTGAGGTGGGCCTCGGCCTGCTCGAGCGCGGTGTCGCGGTCGCTTTCGGAATCCATCAGCAGCGGCCGCACGTTGCGGTACAGCGCCATCTTCCGCTGAGTCGACAGGCGGGAGGTCAGCGCGTACATCGGAATGTGGGCCCGGTGGCGGCTCATCCACAGCGGGGTGGAGCCCGACTCGGTCAGCGCGACGATCGCCTTGGCGCCCAGGTGGTGCGCGGTGAACAGCGCCCCCATCGCGATCGACTGGTCGATCCGGGCGTAGTTCTTGCCGCTGAAATCGGCGTCGAGCTGCAGGTCCTCCGCGGCCTCGGCGGCCTCGCAGATCTTGCTCATCTCCTGCACGGTCTCGAGCGGGTAGCGGCCCGAGGCCGTTTCGGCCGAGAGCATGACGGCGTCGGTGCCGTCGAGCACCGCGTTGGCGACGTCGCTGACCTCGGCGCGGGTCGGCACCGGGTTGGTGATCATCGACTCCATCATCTGGGTCGCGGTGATGACCACCTTGTCCATCTCGCGCGCCATCCGGATCATCTTCTTCTGCAAGGCCGGCACCGCGGCGTTGCCGACCTCGACCGCCAGGTCGCCACGCGCCACCATGATGCCGTCGCTGGCCCGCAGGATCTCCTCGAGCTTGGGAATCGCCTCGGCGCGCTCGATCTTGGCGATCATCCCGGGCTTGTGGCCGAATTCGGCTGCCGCCACGTTGCACAGCTGGCGCGCCATTTCCATGTCGGTGGCGTTCTTCGGGAAGCTCACCGCCACGTAGTCGGCCTGGAAGCTCATCGCGGTCTTGATGTCCTCCATGTCCTTGGCGGTCAGCGCCGGCGCGGTCAGGCCGCCGCCCTGCTTGTTGATGCCCTTGTTGTTGGAGAGTTCGCCGCCCAGGCGCACCGTGGTGTGGACCGCATCGCCCTTGACGGCGTCGACCGTCAGCACGATCAGGCCGTCGTTCAGCAGCAGGCTGTCGCCGGGCTTGACGTCGCGCGGCAGGTCCTTGTAGTCGAGGCCCACGGCGGCGATATCGCCGGGCTCGGTGCGCGAGGCATCGAGCACGAACCTGGCGCCGGGCTCGAGCCAGATCTTGCCTTCGGCGAACTTGCCGACCCGGATCTTCGGACCCTGCAGGTCGGCCATGATCGCCACCTCGCGGCCGCTGCGGCGCGCCGCCTCGCGCACCATCGCGGCCCGGTTGATGTGGTCCTGCGCAGTGCCGTGGCTGAAATTGAGCCGCACCACGCTGACCTTGTAGTGGATCATCTGCTCGAGCAGCTCGAGCGTGTTCGAGGCCGGGCCGAGGGTGGCGACGATCTTGGTGGCGTGGCGGGGCAGGCGGGGCGTGCTCATCGTTGTCTCCTGAATGTATTCGATACTGTATACACTTTGCGGCGCCGCCGATAGGGGTTCAAGCGCCCGCTGCTCGCCTGCTCAGGATTTCGAAGGCCGGCAGCGTCTTGCCCTCGAGGATCTCGAGGAAGGCCCCGCCGCCGGTGGAGATGTAGCCGACCTTGTTCTCGATGCCGTACTTGGCGATCGCGGCCAGCGTGTCGCCGCCGCCGGCGATCGAGAAGGCCTTGCTGTCGGCAATGGCGTGGGCGATGGTCCGGGTGCCGTTGGCGAAGGCATCGAATTCGAATACGCCCACCGGGCCGTTCCAGACGATCGTGCCGGCTTCGCGCAGCTGCGCGGCCAGCAGTTCGGCGGTCTTCGGGCCGATGTCCAGGATCAGGTCGTCGTCGTCGACATCGCTGGCATCCTTGACGGTCGCCGCCGCATCGGCCGCGAAGGTCTTGGCCGTGACCACGTCGACCGGGATCGGCACCGCCGCGCCGCGCGCGCGCATGGCCTCGATCACCGCCTTGGCTTCATCGAGCAGGTCGGGCTCGGCCAGCGACTTGCCGATCGAAAGGCCGGCCGCCAGCATGAAGGTGTTGGCAATGCCGCCGCCGACGATCAGCTGGTCGACCTTCTCGGCCAGGCTCTTGAGGATGGTCAGCTTGGTGCTGACCTTGGAGCCGGCGACGATCGCCACCAGCGGGCGCTGCGGCTGGGCCAGCGCCTTGGTGATGGCGTCGATCTCGGCCGCCAGCAGCGGGCCTGCGCAAGCGACCTTGGCGAACTGGGCGATGCCGTAGGTGGTGGCCTCGGCGCGGTGCGCGGTGCCGAAGGCGTCGTTGACGTAGATGTCGGTCAGCGCGGCGAGCTTGCGCGCCAGCGCCTCGTCGTTCTTCTTCTCGCCCTTGTTGAGGCGGCAGTTCTCGAGCAGCACGATCTGGCCCGGCGCGACCTGCACGCCGTCGACCCAGTTCGACACCAGCGGGACTTCGCGGCCGAGCAGCTCGCCGAGGCGGGCCGCGACCGGCGCCAGCGAGTCCTCGGGCTTGAACTGGCCTTCGGTCGGCCGGCCCAGGTGCGAGGTCACCATCACCGCGGCGCCGGCGTCGAGCGCCGCGCGGATGCAGGGCACCGAAGCGCGGATGCGGGTGTCCTCGGTGATGCGGCCGCTGTCGTCCTGCGGCACGTTGAGGTCGGCTCGGATGAAGACGCGCTGGCCGGCGACTTTGCCTTGCGCACAGAGGTCGGTGAATCGAAGGACGTTCATGGGTGGCGATCAAAAAACGAAGAAGGGGCGCCGCGACGGGCAGCGCCATTGTAGGTTTCAGCCCGCGAGGCCCGGCTGCCGCACGAATTGCTGGAGCCGCTCGACGAAGCTCGCCGCCRCCGGCGACAGCGAGCGCTTGGCCGCCCCGTAGACGCAGACCTCGCGGTGGAAGTCGGGCTGGTCGAGCCGCACCATCTGCAGCCCGTGGGCCCGCACCAGCGAAGCCGAATAGGTCGGACACACGGTCAGCCCGAGCCCCGAGGCGACCATGCCGAGCGCGGTCGTCATGTACGAGACCTCCTGCGTGGTCGCGCGCAGCATGAGCTCGCGCGCATCGGCGGCCAGCTCGGGCAGCACGCGCTGGCGGAAGTCGCGCGTCGGCGCGATGAAGGTGTAGGGGCCGAGCTCGCTCCAGCGCACCTTGCGCCGGCGCGCGAGCGGATGGCCGGGCGGACAGATCAGCCAGTGGCGGTCGCGGAACAGCGTGCGGCGCTCGACCAGCGCGGCATCCACCGCCACGTCCTGGCCCACCGCCAGCTCGACTTCGCCCGACAGCAGGCCGTCGAGCAGGTGCTCGGGCAGCGTGTCGGCCAGCCGCACGTCGATGTCGGGATGCGCCTCGCGATAGGCGGCGATGACGCGCGGCATCAGCGTGCAGGCCATGAGCTGCGGCGCCGCCAGCCGCAACACGCCCTTCTTCTTGTCGCGCAGGTCGGTGACGCCGGCCACCGCACCCGCCAGGTCGGCCAGCAGGCGCTGAACCGAAGGCTGGAACTCGCGTCCGGCCTCCGACAGCAGCACGCGCCGCGTGTGCCGGTCGAACAGCTGCACGCCCATCTCGCGCTCGAGTTCGCGCACCAGCACGCTGAGCGCCGACTGGGTCAGGTGCAGGGTCGCGGCGGCGGCGGTGAAGCTGCCGGTTTCGGCCACCGCAGCGAAGGCGCGCAATTGGCGCAGGGTCAGATTCATGGTCATTTTTCATCAATCGATGAATTTATTTCGATTGAATCATAAGAAGAATGGCGGCCCAATCCGCTCCGAGCCTTTTGAGACCTTGCGGGACAGACCAAGAAACTGCGCAGCGGTTTTTGCTTTGTCCTCGACCTACTGAGACCTTGCGGGACAGACCAAGAAACTGCGCAGCAGTTTTTGCTTTGTCCTCGACCTACTGAGACCTTGCGGGACAGACCAAGAAACTGCGCAGCAGTTTTTGCTCTGTCCTCAACTGACTAGAGAGGAGACAGACCATGGCCCACCCGCCGCCCCCGCCCGTGCGCGGCCTGCACCACTTCGCCTGGCGCTGCCGCGACAGCGAAGAGACCCGCCGCTTCTATGAAGACCTGCTGGGCCTGCCGCTGGTGCACGTGATCAAGAGCGACCACGTGCCGAGCACCGGCGAGTACTGCCCCTACGTCCACATCTTCTTCCAGATGCGCGACGGCGCGTACATCGCCTTCTTCGACCTCGGCGACGACATCGCGGCGCTGCCGTCTCCCAACACGCCGGCCTGGGTCAACCACATCGCGCTGCGCGTCGATTCGGCGGCCGACCTGCTGGCGGCCAAGGCCAGGCTCGAGGCGGCCGGGGTCGAGGTGCTGGGCCCGACCGACCACCACATCATCGAATCGATCTACTTCTTCGATCCGAACGGCATCCGCGTCGAGCTGACGACGCCGACCGTGCCGCAGGCCGAGATGGACGCGCATGCGCTGCATGCGCGCGCCGACCTCGATGCCTGGACGCTGCGCAAGGCCGGGCTGCGCGCCGCCGCTGCCGGAAGGGCCTCCAATGCCTGAGCTGCAACTCGCCGTCATCGACGTCAAGCCCGGCGCCTCGCTCGAGAGCCAGTCGGGCCTGCAGATGCTGCGCCCGCGCGTCTACGGTGCGTACCAGGCGCCGGCCGGGCCGAAGCGGGTCGCGGCCATCGTGATGCATCCGACCAGCAACTTCATGGGCCACTACCTGATCGCACCGCTGGCCGCGCGCGGCATCTGCTGCATGGGCCTGAACTCGCGCTACATGGGCAACGACACGGTGCTGCTGATGGAACGCGCGATCCAGGACCTCGGCGCCGGCGTGCAGTTCCTGCGCGCCGCCGGCTACGAGAAGGTGGTGCTGGTCGGCAACTCGGGCGGCGCCGCGCTGGCCAGCTTCTACCAGGCGCAGGCCGAGCAGCTCACGGCGCACCACTTCCCGGATGGCGACCCGACGCACCTGCACCCGGACGACCTGCCGCCGGTCGACGGCATCGCGCTGTGCGCGGCGCACCAGGGCCGCTCGAAGCTCATGCGCGACTGGATCGACCCGTCGGTCACCGACGAGCACGACCCGCTGTCGGTCGATCCCGAGCTGGACATGTACGACGCGCGCCGCGAGATGCCCTACGGCGCCGAATTCCTCGCCCGCTTCAGCGCAGCGCAGAAGGCGCGGCTCGACCGCATCGAGAACTGGGCACTGGAGCGGCTGCGCCAACTGCGCAGCACCCCGGGCGCCCCGCGCGACCAGGCCTTCATCGTCTACCGCACGCATGCCGATCCGCGCTGCGTGGACCTCTCGATCGATGCCAACGACCGCGCGCCGGGCAGCGTCTGGGGCGATGCGCGGCAGGTGAACTACTCGGCCAATGCGATGGGGCGCACCACCTCGCTGACCGCCTTCCTGTCGCAATGGTCGTCGCGCTCCCAAGCCGACGGTCCGTCGAACCTGGCGCGCACGACAGTGCCCAAGCTGCTGCTGACCTACACCGGCGACCAGTCGACTTTCCCGAGCACGCGCGACGCCTGGCTGGCGGCGGGCGGCGCGCGCATCCGCAATGTCGACATCGTCGGCGGCAACCACTACCTCGCGGGCCAGCCGGAGCTGGTGCTGCGCGCGGCCGACGCGGTCGCCGAATGGGCCCACGCCCTGTGAACTCCCCGCACACTCCAATGGAAAGCACCAACTTCGCACCCGCGTACGAACTGCCGAGCTGGCCCTTCGTGCCGCCGCCCGAACTGGGCAACGACGCCGTCGTGCGCCATCCCATCGTGATCGTCGGCGCCGGCCCGGCCGGGCTGACGCTGGCCTGCGACCTCGCGCGCCGCGGCGTGCGCGCCGTGCTCCTCGACGAGGACGATACGGTCGGCGTGCGTGGCGCCTCGTCGCGCGGCATCTGCTACGCCCAGAAGAGCCTGGAGATCTTCGCGCGCCTCGGCATCTACGAGCGGATCGCGGAGAAAGGCATCACCTGGTCCTTCGGCCGCACCTTCTCGAACGAGAAGGAGGTCTACAACTTCAACCTGAAGACCGACAGCGTCTCGGTGCAGCCGCCCTTCATCAACCTCCAGCAGTTCTACGTCGAGTGGTTCCTGGTCGATCGCATCATCGAACTCGGCCTCACCGACCTGCGCTGGAAGAACCGCGCGACGCAGGTGACGCCGCTCGCCGACGGCGTTCGCGTCGACGTCGAGACGCCCGTCGGCAGCTACACCATCGAAGCCGACCACCTGATCGACGCCACCGGCGCCAACAGCCCGATCCGCACCCAGCTCGGCATCGACGCGCACCCGTCGCGCAGCACCGACCGCTGGTGCATCAGCGACGTCCGCTTCAAGAAGCCGCTGCCGACCGAGCGCTGGACCTGGGTCGACGCGCCCTTCAACGAAGGCCGCGCCGTGTGGCAGCACCTGATGGGCGACGGCGTCTGGCGCATCGACTACCAGATGCCCGAAGACTGCGACACGGCCCACATCAGCCAGCCCGAAGTGGCGGGCGCGCGACTGCGCGAGCAGCTCGGGCCGGGCGTGGAGTTCGAGTTCGTCTGGATCGGGCCCTACGGCTACCGCGACCACCTGCTCGACGACTTCCGGCACGGCCGCATCCTGTTCATCGGCGACTCGGCCCATGTCGTGAGCCCCTTCGGCGCGCGCGGCGGGAACAGCGGGATCCAGGACGCGGCCAACCTCGGCTGGAAGCTGGCATTGGTCGCGCAGGGCCGGGCCGGCGATGCGCTGCTCGACACCTACGACGCCGAGCGGCGGCCCGCCGCGGTGGAGAACCTGCGCGTCACCAGCCGCTCGGCACGCTTCCTCGCGCCGCGCACGCCGGCCGAGCACACGCTGCGGCGCGCGGTGGTGGCGCTCGCCTCGCGCCATGCCTTCGCCCGCGCGCTGGTCAACACGGGCCGCATGTCGGTGGCCAATGACTATCCGGCGGCGTCCCACCTGCCCGAAGGCGGGCGGACCGTGCAGAACCTGCCGCTGCACCACCTCGACGGAACACCGACCACGCTCATGGAACTGCTGGCCGACGGCACGCAATGCCTCGGCCTCTGGTTCGCGCCGGCGCGCGCTCAAGCCCGAGCGGCGGCCGACATCGCGGCATCGATTCCGCTGCGGCTCGTGGCCGTCGGCGGCGACAGCGGACTGCCTACGCTGCAGCCCGACGAGATACTGGCGCGCCATCTCGGCAATCCGGCGGCCGGCAGCCTGTTCATCGTGCGCCCGGATGCCTATCGCGCCGCGCTGCTGCGCAAGCCCACGCCTGCATCGATCTCGGCCGCGGTCCACACCGCACTGGCGCATCGCTGAAGAAGGACAGCACACCATGATCACCGAGCCCCACATCCCCGATCCCGACGGCTTCTACGCGGCCTGGGTCAGCGCGCACGAAGGGCTGACCGAATCCCAGAGCGCCGATTTCAACGCCCGCCTCGTGCTGCTGCTGGCCAACCAGTGCGGCGACCAGGCCGTGCTGCTGAACTGCATCGCCGCCGCGAGCGACAGCGGCGAGACTTCCCACCCCACGACACAAAGCGCCGCATGAACGCACCCGTCTCCTTCGCCTCCGCCTCCGACACCCGCGCGCAGAAGCCGCAGCTGCGCGAACTCGCGCCCCAGGTGTACGGCTACATCAGCGACTTCGATCCGAACTGCGGCTTCATCGTCGGCGACGCGCATGTGGTGCTGATCGACACCCGGCCCACGCCGCGCATGGCGCGCGACTTCCTGGCCGACATCCGCACGGTCACCGACAAGCCGATCAGGTTCATCGTTCTGACCCACTACCACGCGGTGCGCGTGATGGGCGCCAGCGCCTTCGACGAAGCGCAGGCCATCATCGCCAGCAAGGGCACGCTCGACTGGATGCGCGAACGCGGGCAGGCCGATTTCGACTCCGAGGTCGGACGCTTCCCGCGCCTGTTCGCCGGCGTCGAGGAGGTCCCCGGGCTGACGGTGCCGAGCATGAGCTTCGAGCGCGAGATGAGCCTGTGGCTCGGCGCGCGCGAAGTGCGGCTGATGTGCCTCGGGCGCGGCCACTCGGGCGGCGACACCGTGGCCTGGCTGCCCGACTGCGGCGTGCTGTTCTCGGGCGACGTGGTGGAGAACCGCTGCGGGGTCTATGCGGGCGACGCCTACATCCAGGACTGGGCGGGCACGCTCGACGCCGTCGCGGCGCTGCAGCCGCAGGTGCTGGTGCCGGGCCGCGGCGCGGTGGTCCGCGGTGGCGCGGACTGCACCGAGGCCATCGAACTCACCAAGGCCTTTCTCTCGACCCTGCTCGCCAGCGTGCGCGCGGGCATCGACGCCGGCGAGAGCCTGCGCGGCTGCTTCGCGCGCGCCGAGCAGGCGATGAAGCCGCGCTTCGGCGACTGGCCGGTGTTCCAGCACGTGCTGCCTTTCGACGTCTCGCGCGCCTATGACGAACTGCGTGGCATCGAGCACCCGGTGGTCTGGACGGCCGAGCGCGACCGCGTGCTGTGGCAGACCCTGCGCGGCTGATTGTCGAGATCCTTTCTTTTCCAACTCCGGAGACAATGACGATGAAACGATTCCTGCAACTGCTGGCCGCGGGCCTCACGCTCGCGTTCGGCGGCCCTGCACCGGCCCAGACCGCCTACCCGAGCCAGCCCGTGCGCTGGATCGTGCCCTACGTGGCCGGCGGCGGCACCGACAACCTGGCGCGCGCGCTGGCCGAGGCGATGCAGCCCTCGCTGGGGCAGCCCCTGATCATCGACAACCGTCCCGGCGCCTCGACCAACATCGGCGTCTCGGTGCTGATGCAATCCAAGCCGGACGGCTACACGATCATGCAGGCCGAGAATGCCGCGCTGCTGTTCAATGAATACATGTTCGCCAAGCTGCCGTACAAGCCGGCCAGCGACTTCAGCTACATCGGCGCCATCGGCCGCTTCCCGGTCGCGCTGGTGGTCCATCCGGACTTCCCGGCAAAGACCGTGGCCGAGTTCGTGAGCTACGTGAAGGCCCACCCCGACAARGTCAGCTACGCCTCGCCCGGCAACGGCTCGCCGCACCACATGGCGATGGAGCTGTTCAAGCAGAAGGCCGGCATCAGCGTCCAGCACGTGCCCTACAAGGGCGCCGCGCCCGCGATGACCGACGTCATGGGCGGCCAGGTGCCGACCATGATGCTGGACCTGGCCTCGGGTCTGCCGATCATCAAGTCGGGCAAGGTGCGGGTGCTGGCGATCGCGCTGCCGCAGCGCGCGGGCGCGCTGCCCGACGTGCCGACCTTCGCCGAACTCGGCTTCAAGGACGTCAACGCCTACGCCTTCCACGGCCTCATCGGGCCGGCCGGCATGCCGCCGGAAGCGGTGGGCCGCATCAACGGCGAGCTCAACAAGGCCATGCAGTCGCCGAAGGTGGTCAAGCTGTTCTCGGAGTTCGGCTTCGAGGCGCTGCCCGGGACCCCGCAGGATTTCTACAAGTTGTCGCGGGCGGAAAGCGAGCGCTGGGGACGGATCATCAAGACCGCCGGCGTGCAGCTGGACTAGCGCGCCGGCGCCGGCCCGCCTCGAGGAGAGCTGCTACCAGCCTAGCCCCAGATGCAGCGGCAGGTACACCACCATTCCCGCCAGCATCGTCCCCAGCACGCCGCGGCGCCAGAAGAAATAGACGGCGCCGGCGGCGGCGCCATAGAGCCGCGCGTCCTGCCAGGTCGAGACCAGATGGCCCTGCGTCATGACGATCTCGGGCGCGATGACCGCCGCCAGCGCGGCCGCCGGCGCATAGTGCAGCGCGCGGTGGGCCCACTCCGGCAGGCCCCAGGGCCGGTCGAGGATGAAGAAGAAGCAGCGCGTCAGCACCGTGACGCCGGCCAGGCCGAGGATCACCGCCAGGGTCCAGAAGTCGGTCCCCGCGAACAGCGCGCTCACTTCGGCCCCCACGCTCGGCACTGCGTGTCCTCGCTGCCCCCCGAGGGGGCGCGAGCTTGCTTGGGGCGGCCCGGCGCTGCGCTCACTTCGGCCCCCACGCTCGGCACTGCGTGTCCTCGCTGCCCCCCGAGGGGGCGCGAGCTTGCTTGGGGCGGCCCGGCGCTGCGCTCACTTGTCATCCTCCGCATCGACGTCGAGCCCGAACTGCTTCTCGAGCCAGAAGCAGGCCAGCACCGCCACGCCGATGGCGACCACGATGTTGAGCTTGAGCGGCAGCAAATAGGCCGCCACCGCGGTCGCCGAAGCGATCAGGACCGCCAGCAGCCGCAGCCGGGTGGTCGCCATCGAACACACGATCGCCACCAGGCTCAACACCCCGGCGAAGCCCAGGCCCCAGCTTTGCGGGATCATGTTGGCCAGCGCGATGCCGAGCAGGCTCATGCCCATCCAGGACGCCCAGGTCACGAAGTAGTTGCCCGTGAGATAGGCCTCCTGCGCCTGCTTTTCGGCCAGCGTGGCCGGCGGCTGCGCGTATTTCCGGGTGAAGAGGGCGTAGCTCATGTCGGCCGTGAGGTAGCCATGGGTGATGCGGCGCCAGCGCGGCATGTGCATCAGGTAGGGCCGCAGGTGCAGGCTGAAGACCACGAAGCGCAGGTTGACGCAGAAGCCCGTGGCCAGGATCACCCACGCCGGCGCGCCCGCGATCAGCAGCGGAATGGCCGCCAGCTGCGAGCTGCCGGCATACACCAGCAGCGTCATCGCCACCGACTCGAACACGCTCATGCCCGACTTGAGCATCGCCACGCCGGTCATCAGGCCCCAGGCGCCGATGCCGACCGCGGCCGAGGACATGTCGCGCACGCCCTGGCGGAACTCCGGCTGGCGCCGGATCGCAGACGACAGGAACATCAGGGGCGGCGCTTCATCGGCCGAACACCTGGCCCGGCTTGACGTCGAAACCGCGCAGGAAGTCGGCGACCGCCAGGCGCTTGCCGCCGGCGCGCTGCAATTCGGTGACCCGCAGGATGGAATCCTTCGCCGCCACCGCAATGCCAGAGGGCGTGACGGCCAGGATCGTCCCCGGCGCCTCGCCCGGCACGCCCGGCTGGGCGTCGGCGGCCCAGAGCTTGATCGTCTCGCCGTCGAGCACGCTGCTGGCGCCCGGGAACGGATCGAAGGCGCGCACCCGGCGCGCGATCGCGCCGGCATCCAGCGACCAGTCGACTTGGGCCTCGGCCTTCTCGACCTTGTGCGCGTAGGTCACGCCTTCGGTGGGCTGCGCCTCGGCCGTCAGGGGGCCGGCAGCGGCCTGCCGCAATGCATCGACGATCAACCGCCCGCCGATCTCGGCCAGCCGGTCGTGCAGCCGCGCAGTCGTGTCGTCGCCGATGGCGAGCGACTCGCGCAACAGCATGCCGCCGGTGTCGAGGCCGGCGTCCATCTGCATGATCGTGACGCCGGTCCGGGCGTCGCCGGCCTCGATGGCGCGATGGATCGGCGCCGCGCCGCGCCAGCGCGGCAACAGGCTGGCGTGGATGTTGAGGCATCCGAGCCGCGGCGCGTCCAGCACCCATTGCGGCAGGATCAGGCCGTAGGCCGCGACCACCATCACGTCGGCCTGCGCGGCGGCGATGGCCTCGCGCGCGGCAGCGGCGTCGTCCGGGTACTTGCCGTCGAGGCGCAGGCTGCGCGGCTGCGCCACCGGCCAGCCGCGGTTCACCGCGAGCTGCTTCACCGGCGAGGCCTGCAGCTTCATGCCCCGGCCGGCCGGGCGGTCGGGCTGGGTCAGCACCAGGACGATCTCGAACCCGGCCGCCGCGATCGCCTCCAGCGCGACGCGCGCGAACTCGGGCGTGCCCGCAAACGCGACTTTCATTGGTCGGTCATGAGCCGACGCACCTCGTCGGCCGTGTGATAGTGGTCGACCACGCCGTCCAGGTCGATGTAGATGTAGAGGATGCGCGGGTTGTTCAGCGACTGGTAGCGCCAGGCCCAGACCTCGCCGTCGAACGGGCGGACGGTCGAAACCTCGAACGGCCGGCCGTAGCTGCGCAGCACGTCGTCGACCCGCCAGACACCGGGCTGGATCGTGATGTCGAACATGCCGTCCTCGAGCTCCTGGCGAATGGAGACCACCCGGCCGCTGGCGTCGAGGTCGACGTTGTTGACCGTGACGCCCGCCGGCGCACGCGAATACTGGAGCCGCTCGCCGCCGCCGGGCATCGAATACGTGGCAGTCGGGCTACCGAGCTTCTGAAGCGTCTCGGCGCGGGTGCTGCCCAGCGGTAGCCGCGTCGGATCGAGCGCACAGCCGGACAGCCCCAGGACCAGCGCCATCGCCACGGGCCACAGGCGCCGCATGGTCAACGCCGTCCTTCGCGCTGTTCCGATTTCTGGTCTTCGCGCTGCTGCTTGAGCAGCTTGCTCTTGATCCGATTGCGCTTCAGCGGCGACAGGTACTCGACGAACACCTTGCCCAGCAAGTGGTCGAGTTCGTGCTGGATGCAGACCGCCAGCAGGCCCTCGGCCTCGATCGCCTGCGGTTCGCCCTCGGCATCGAGCGCGGTCACGCGCACGGAAGTGGAGCGCTCGACGCCGTCGTAGATGCCCGGCACCGAGAGGCAACCCTCTTCGTTGAGCACCTTGTCGTCGCTGGCCCAGACGATCTCGGGATTGATCAGGACCAGCGGCTTGTTGCGCTCTTCGGAGATGTCGATCACGACCAGCCGCTCGTGGACGTCGACCTGGGTCGCCGCCAGGCCGATGCCGTTGGCGTCGTACATGGTCTCGAGCATGTCCGCGACCAGCGTCTTGATGCGCGCATCGACACCCTGCACCGGCTTGGCCACCGTATGCAGGCGCGGGTCCGGGTAACTCAAAATGGTTCTTTTAGCCATGAAAGCGAGGAAAAGTTGTCGCTATTTTCGCCATTTCCGCGACGTGCTGCCGGCGAACTCCCCGAATACGTTGCCCTATCAAGGGCTTCAGCGCAAAATTCGTAGCAAATTGTGAGGATTCGTACATCCTGCGTGGCGTAGTGTGTGCACACCATCAAACCATGACCAAACTCCGAATCAACGAAAGCTCGCGCCCCCGCCTCCTGACCGCCCTGGCGACCGTCGCCCTGGGGGTTGCCGGTGCCGCGACCGCTTTCGCACAGAACTATCCGGTCACGCCACAACAGCGCGCCCTGGCCCAGCAGACGGCCCAGGCAGGCATCCCGATCGGCGAGCTGGCCCCCAACGCGCCCGACGAATACACGGTCAAGCCCGGCGACACGCTGTGGGCGATTTCCCGCCTCTACCTGCGCAGCCCATGGCGCTGGCCCGAGCTCTGGGGCATGAACCTCGGCGAAATCTCGAACCCGCACCGGATCTACCCGGGCCAGGTGCTCTACCTTGAAAAGAGCGGCGGCCGCGCCCGCCTCAGCACGCGCCGCGGCGGCGCCGCCGACGGCACGGTCAAGCTGTCGCCGCGCACCCGCTACGAGTCGATGTCGGGGATGGCGCTGCCGACCCTCAACCCGAGCCTGATCGAGCCCTTCCTGAGCGAGCCGATCATCGTCGACGAGGACACGCTCAGGACCGCACCCCACATCGTGGCCGGCAACGACAGCCGCGTGCTGCTGGCCCGCGGCGACCGCGCCTACGCGCTGGGTGATGCCAACTCCCCGCTGATCGAGACCGCAGGCCCCATCAAGACCTTCCGCATCTTCCGCAACGCGACACCGCTGAAGGACCCCGCCACCGGCGAACTCCTCGGCTACGAGGCGGCCTACCTCGGCAAGGCCCAGCTCAAGCGCAGCCAGAACATCGCCAGCCAACTCGTCGACGGCAAGGAAATCGCGAACGTGGTCCCGGCCACCATCGACATCGTGGCGGCGCGCGAGGAAATGCGCGCCGGCGACCGCCTGCTGCCCGAGCCCCAGCGCCAGCTGCTGAGCTACGCGCCGCGGGCGCCCGAGCAGATCGTCAACGGACGCATCGTCTCGGTCTACGGCAACGCGGTGCAGTTCGCGGCCCAGAACCAGGTGGTGGTGATCAACAAGGGCACGCGCGACGGCATCGAGTCCGGCCACGTGCTGGCCATCCTGAAGAACGGCGACACCATCGTCGACCGCGCCGGCGCCCCGAATGACACCGGCAAGGAAGTGCTCAAGCTGCCGAACGAACGCATCGGCCTGCTGATGGTGTTCCGCCCCTTCGAGAAAGCGTCCTATGCGCTGGTGCTCGAGATCAACGATACCCCGCGGATCGGCGACCTGCTGGTCAACCCCTGACGCGAGCACCATCTTGGCGTGGAACGCGACGAACTTGCGGGCTGGCTTCGCCTCTCGCTGACGCCAGGCGTCGGGAACGTCGCCGCCCGCACGCTGCTCGCGGCCTTCGGCCTGCCGGCCGGCATCTTCGCCCAATCGCATGAGGCCCTGCGGCAGGTCGCCGGCAGCGCGCAGGCCCAGGCGCTGCAGCGCGAACCGGTCGAGCTGGCCGCGTTGCTCGAGCGCACCCTCGACTGGCTCCGGGGCACCGACGCCGAGGGCGCCACACGCCGCATCCTGACGCTGGGCGATCCCGGCTATCCGGCCTCGCTGCTGGAGACCGCCGATCCGCCGCTGCTGCTCTATCTTCTGGGCGCACCCGCCTTCGAACTCGCGCAGCTGGACCGCAGCATCGCGATGGTCGGCAGCCGCAATCCCACGGCGCAAGGCGCCGGGAATGCACGGGCGTTCGCGCGGGCATTCGGCGAAGCCGGGCTCCCCGTGGTCTCGGGCCTGGCGCTCGGCATCGACGGCGCGGCCCATGAGGGCGCGCTCGAGGCCGGCGGGCCCGAGCGGCTGGCGACGGTGGCGGTGGTCGGCACCGGGCTCGATCGCGTCTATCCGGCCCGGCATCGCGCGCTGGCGCACCGGATCGCCGCCCGGGGCCTGGTCGTCAGCGAATACCCCCTGGGCACGCCGCCCCTGAACCAGAACTTCCCGAAGCGCAATCGCATCATCGCCGGACTGACGCGCGGCACGCTGGTGGTCGAGGCCGCGCTGCGCTCCGGTTCGCTGATCACGGCCCGGCTCGCGGTCGAGCAGGGGCGCGAGGTGTTCGCGATCCCGGGCTCGATCCACTCGCCGCAATCGCGCGGCTGCCACGCGCTGATCCGCCAGGGCGCCAAGCTGGTCGAATCGGTCGGCGACGTGCTGGAGGAATTGGGCCTGGCCGATGCGCCTCAGGCAGCCGCGCCCGCCGCCTTGGACGATGCCACCGAACCGGCGCTGCTGGGCGCGCTCGGATTCGACCCGGTCGGCCTCGACGCCCTGTGCGCCCGCACCGGTTTCAGCCCGGCCATGCTGCAGGCCCAGTTGCTCGAACTCGAACTGGCGGGCCGCATCGCCCGCCTCCCGGGCGGCCTGTTCCAGCGCATTGCGCTCGGTTGAGCCCGCTGCGGCGTCGTGTCGGCGCAACTTTCATCGAGCGGCGCTTCGGGTGGGCTATATTGAACCCATGTTCGAAGTGCTCGTGTACGTCTACGAAAACTACTGGCGCGGCGACGCCTGCCCCGAACCCGAGCAGCTGGGGCGCAAGCTCAGCGCGCAAGGCTTCGATGCGGACGAGATCCGCGAGGCGCTGCACTGGCTCGACGGCCTGAGCCTGGCGACACGAGGCGTCCAGCTCAACCGCCACGCCGACGGCATCAGCGCCACCGTGCTGCCGGGCACGGCGGCCGATGCCGCGATTCCCCAGTCGGCCGACGCGATGCGCGTCTACTCGACCGCCGAGCAGGAGCACATCGGCGCCGAATGCCTGGGCTTCATCAGCTTCCTCGAGTCCGCGGGCGTGCTGCCGGCCGGCATGCGCGAGATCGTGGTCGAGCGCGCCATGGCCACGCCGGGCGAGCCGCTGGCGCTCGACGAGCTCAAGATCATCGTGCTGATGGTGCACTGGAGCACCGGCGTCGAGCCCGACGCGCTGGTGCTCGACGAGCTCTGCGACGATGCCACGCTTCGCGTGGCGCACTGACGCTCGCCCCAGCACTGACGCTCGCCCCCAGGTCGGGCTCACTTCGTGTAGCCCTCCCACCCCCTGCCGGGGGCGCAGTCMGCGGCCCGGCGAAGCCGGTTCCGCGACTGCCCACGAACAGGCGGGCGCTRCGCGCCGCCGGAGAACAAGCACGGCGCCGCTTTTTCTTTCCCCGGCCGGCGCAGCCAGGCCCGTTGGTGAAACACCGCGGAACCGGCTTTGCCGGGCCGCTGGTGTTTCCCCCGGCAGGGGGTGGGCGCCCGGACACGAAGTGCCGGGCAACCTGGGGGCGAGCTAGTTCAACAGGCGTTCTGGGTTGGCGTCCAGCTTGGCCAGCGCCTCGCGCGTGGCGCGCACGGTCAGCGTTTCCTCTTCGGCCGGGACCAGCAGGCCGGCCTGCAGGTAAGAAGCCAGGCGCCCGACCTGGATCAGGAAGCTGCGGCCGTCGCTCGACGCGAACAGGTGCAGCTGCTTGCGGTCGCTGCGCCAGACGAACTGGACCTGGCTGACACGGTCGTTGTGGTCCAGCATGAACCAGGTCCCGACCTGCAGTTCATGGGCCCAGGCCAGCATGTCCTCGCTGACCTTGGTGCCGGTGTCGGGCACCACCTCGATCGAGGCGGCATCGACCCCGAGCAGAAGTTCGATGCTTGCGGCATCGAGCGGCAGGTCGGTCGTGCCCTCGTCGGAGACGAAATCCTCGAGGTTGGCCAGGCGCTTCGCCATGGCCTCGATCTTGGCCGGCGGGATCGCCTCGGTCTTCGACAGGAAGGCATCGGACAGCGTCGCGCCGATGATCTTGATGTGCGCCTCCTGGGGATCGCCGACGATGCCCAGCAAGGTCATGCCCTGGCGCAGCCGCTGCAGCAGCTTCGGCAAATCCTGGATGACACGGGTGCGGTCGTTGCGGTTGGGCTTGGCGCTGGCCGCCCACACCAGATCGGAGGCGACCCGCTTCAGGGTCACGGTCTGCTCGTCCTGGGCGCCATAGCGAAGGGCGGCAATGGCCAGCACCTCGGCCCAGACCTTGAACAGGAACTCGCGGATCTCCTCGCGCACCGGCATGTCGTTGAGCATCTTGCGCAACTCGATGGTGTACTGGATCGCCATCGTCTCCTTCTGCTCGACCTGCTGCGCCACGCTCATCACCCGCTGGGTGGTGTCGCTCTGCGTCAGGTACTTGTTGAGGAAGGCGACGAATTCGTCGAACACCAGCTTGAACACGCGCTGGCCCGTTTCGGGGTATTGCTCGATCACCTGCACCACGCGGCGGATCTCGCCCTCGAGCGCACTGCCGGAGATGGCGGCCGCATCGAAGCCCATCACGCAGGAGCCCATGCGGTCGATCAGCATGCGGGCCGGGTGCTGCAGGGTGCCGAAGAATTCCGGCTCGGCGATGGCCACGCGCAGCACCGGCATCTGCAGGCGCGCGAACCAGACCCGGGCCGAAAACGGAATCCGCTCCTCGGCCAGGATGGCCTGGAACATCAGCGCCACGATCTCGACCGTCGCCTTGTCGGCGGTGGTGGGTGCCTTCTTCTTGAGTTCGCTGGTGCGCCGGCGAAGTTCGGCCGAGGCATGGTGGATGGCCGTGGCCTCCTCCCCGACCACGTACTGCGAGGCCGCGACCTGGTAGGCGGCCTCGGCATCGGCGATGGCAGCGGCGAAGGCCGGGGCACCGGGGCCGCCGAAGCCCGCGCCGGCCGCCATCTCGCCACCCCCCTGGACGCGCGGCTGGGTGATGTCGCCGCCGATGCGCGCGGTCACGAAACGCTTGAGGTTGAGCAGCACGCCCTGGGCCCGCTGGCGCGCCAGCAGCAGCGGCGAGCCCCCGGTCGCGATCAGGGTGTCGCCCCCCGCCTGGCCCGGGCCGGCCGGGCCACGCCCGACACCGATGGCGGCCGGCGCGAAGCTCCCGGCGGGCACACCGAAGCCGCCCGGCGCCATCTGGGGCTGGCCGGAGATGCCCATCGAGGCGCTGCCTCCGGCGAAGCTGCCGCCCAGCGCCGCGTTGCCGGAACTGACCGAACCGGTGCGCCGGACGAAGCTCTTGAGGTCGATCTCGGGCATCACGTCCTTGCCGACCAGGAACGCGTTGGCGTCCTTGTAGGCCTTGACCACGGGCTCGACCATGTGCTGCTGGACCTGGTCCTGCACCTTGATCCAGAGGCTGCGGCTCAGGCCGGTGGCCAGCCACTGGTCGACCAGGATCTTGGCCAGCGCTTCCGGCTTGAGAATATCCTTGGCGCTCAGCTCGTGGGTTCCTTCGAGGTGCTGGATGCGCAGCCGCAGGTCATTCAACTCGAAGTTGGCCTTGTCCTGGATCGCCTGCGCGAGCCGCGACGACAGGATGCTGGTCTCGACCACCTCGTCGCCGATCAGCTCGAGGCGCGACAAGGGATTGGAGCTCGGCGCCTCGGCCGTGCTGGCGAACAGCGCCTTGCGCCAGGCCTCGCGCGACAGCGACACCCAATTGGCGCCCTGGGCCTCGAAGGCCAGGAAACCATCTCGGTTCTCCTGCATCTCGCGCGAGTTTCCGACCTGCGCGGCCAGGGCCGTCAGGCGCTCGCGGATCGCATGGCCGATCGGCGCGATCAGCGGCTCGGTGGCGGCGACGAAACGCTCGCGCGTCTCGCGGGAGAGTTGGAGGGAAGCTGCATGGGACCGCGGGGTCATGGATGGTCAGGACGGCAATTGATTCGTTTCGACGACAGGCACGAGCTTGCATCGGGAAGCGTAACCGCACAAGAGCGCGCCATGCTCGGCTACCCCAGGATCAGACGGTCGCGCCGGCGTTCGGGTCATTCGGATCGCCGTCCCGCTTGACCGGCCCCTTGACCAGGTCCTCGCGCTTGACGCCCAGCCACATGGCGATGGCCGCCGCCACGAAGGCCGACGAATAGATGCCGAAGCAGATCCCGATGGTCAAGGCCAGCGCGAAGTAATGCAGGGTCGGGCCGCCGAAGAAGAACATCGAGAGCACCACCAGCTGGGTCGAACCGTGCGTGATGATGGTTCGGCTGATGGTCGAGGTGATCGCGCTGTCGATCACCTCGGGGGTGCTCAGCTTGCGGTAGCGGCGGAAGTTCTCGCGCACGCGGTCGAAGATCACCACCGACTCGTTGACCGAGTAGCCCAGCACCGCCAGCACCGCCGCCAGCACCGCCAGCGAGAACTCCCACTGGAAGAAGGCGAAGAAGCCCAGGATGATGACCACGTCGTGCAGGTTGGCCAGTACCGTGGCCAGCGCGAACTTCCATTCGAAGCGGAAGGCCAGGTAGATCATGATGCCGACCACCACCATGCCGAGCGCCTTGAGGCCGTTGGTGGTGAGTTCCTCGCCGACCTGCGGGCCGACGAACTCGTTGCCGCGCAGGGTGGCGGTCGGGTCGACCGCCTGCAGCGCCGCCATGACCTGCTCGCTCTGCTGCGCCGAGGTCTGGCCCTTCTGCACCGGCAGGCGGATCTGGACGTCGCGCGAGGTGCCGAAGTTCTGCACCTGCACGTCGGGGTAGCCCAGCTTGGCGATGGTCTCGCGCACCTTGCCGACGTCGACCGACTGCTGGGAAGCGACTTCCATCACCGTGCCGCCGGTGAATTCCACCGACAGGTGCAACCCGCGGTGGAACAGGAAGAAGACCGCCAGCGCGAAGGTGATGAAGGACACCGCGTTCAGCACCAGCGCGTGGCGCATGAACGGGATCGTCCTGTGGATCCGGAAGAATTCCATTTGTCGTGTCCCTTATTTCGCGTTGGCCACGGCGGTGGTGTCCGGCTTCCAGACGGTGCCGATCGACACGGTCTTGAGCTTCTTCTTGCTGCCGTACCAGAAGTTCACCAGCCCGCGCGAGAAGAACACGGCCGAGAACATCGAGGTCACGATACCGATGCAGTGCACCACCGCGAAGCCGCGGATCGGCCCGGAGCCGAAAGCCAGCAGCGCCACGCCGGCGATCAGCGTGGTGACGTTGGAGTCGAGGATGGTGCCCCAGGCGCGCTCGTAGCCGGCGTGGATGGCGGCCTGCGGCGAGGCGCCGCCGCGCAGTTCCTCGCGGACGCGCTCGTTGATCAGCACGTTGGAGTCGATCGCCACGCCGATGGCCAGCGCCATGGCGGCGATGCCGGGCAGTGTCAGCGTGGCCTGCAGCATCGACAGGATCGCCACCAGCAGCAGCAGGTTGACCGCCAGCGCGATCGACGAGAAGACGCCGAACAGCGCGTAGTACAGGCACATGAACACCATGATCGCGGCGAAGCCGTACATCACGCTGTCGAAGCCCTTCTTGATGTTGTCGGCGCCCAGGCTGGGGCCGATGGTGCGTTCCTGGATGATCTCCATCGGCGCCGCCAGCGAGCCGGCGCGCAGCAGCAGCGCCAGGTCGTTGGCCTCGACCACGCTCATCGAGCCGGAGATCTGGAAGCGGTTGCCGAGCTCGCCGTTGATCGACGGCGCGGTCAGCACCTCGCCCTTGCCCTTCTCGAAGATCAGCATCGCCATGCGCTTGCGGAAGTTCTCGCGGCTGACGTCGCGCATGATGCGCCCGCCCTTGGCGTCCATGGTCAGGTCGACCTTGGGCTGCTGGGTCTGGGAGTCGAAGCCGGGCTGGGCGTCGGTCAGGTTCTCGCCGGTCACCAGCACCTGCTTCTTGACGATCACCGGGCGGCCCTGGCGGTCGAGGAATTTCTCCGAGCCGAAGGGCACCGGACCGGTGCCCATCTCGGCGGCGCGGCCCTCGGCGCTSTCGTCSACCAGGCGCATYTCGAGSGTGGCGGTGCGGCCCAGGATGTCCTTGGCCTTGGCCGTGTCCTGCACGCCGGGGAGCTGGACCACGATCCGGTCCAGGCCCTGCTGCTGGATCACGGGTTCGGCCACGCCGAGTTCGTTGATCCGGTTGTGCAGGGTCGTGATGTTCTGCTTCAGGGCCGCGTCCTGCAGCCGGCGCACGGCCTCGGGCTTGATCGAGGCGACCAGCTTGTAGTCGGTGCCTTCCTGGCTTTCGACGCCCGTCAGGTCGGGGAACTGGTCCTGCAGCAGCCGCTTGGCGGCGTCCAGGCCCGCGGCATCGCGGAAACGCATCTCGACGGTCTGGCCGTTGCGGCTGACCGCGCTGCCGCGCACGCTCTTGTCGCGCAGGCCGGTGCGCAGGTCGCTGGCAAAGGATTCGGCGCGCTTGTCGATGGCGCCCTTCATGTCGACCTGCAGCAGGAAGTCGACGCCGCCGCGCAGGTCGAGGCCCAGGTACATCGGGAAGGCGTGCAGCGCGGCGAGCCAGCTCGGCGAGCGCGACACCAGGTTCAGCGCCACCGTGTAGGGCGGGTCGCTCGGATCGGGCACCAGGGCCCGCTGCAGCGTGTCGCGCGCCTTCAGCTGGTCGTCGGTGGTGGCGAAGCGGGCCCGCACCGAGGTGGCGTCGAGCGTCAGCAGGTCGGGCATCAGCCCGGCGACCTTGAGCGCCTCGGCCACGCGGGCCTGCGTGCCGGCGTCGACCTTGACGGTCGACTTGGCCGACGAGACCTGCACCGCAGGAGCCTCGCCGAAGAAATTGGGCAGGGCATAGACAAGCCCCACCAGCAGCACGATCACGATGATCGCGTACTTCCAGACCGGGTAACGGTTCATCGATTCAACCTTCAGGGGCGCGCGGTGTCCGGCGCCCGCGTTGTGGCTCTACTTACTTGATCGCGCCCTTGGGAAGCACCTGCACGACGGCGCTGCGCTGGATCTGGACCTCGACGCCCTTGGCGATCTCGACCGTCAGGTACTGCTCGCCGAGCTGGGTGATCTTGCCGAGCATGCCGCCCGAGGTGGCGACCTCGTCACCCTTGGCCAGGGCTTCGATCATGGCGCGCGCTTCCTTTTGGCGCTTCATCTGCGGGCGGATCATGACGAAGTAAAGAACCACGAACATCAACACCAGCGGCAGCATGCTGCCAAGCGAGGACATCATGTCGCCACCACCGGCAGCAGGCGCGGTCTGGGCGAAAGCGGAGGAAATGAACAAGGGAGTCTCCAACAAAGGGAAAGAAGAGGAGCGCCGGCCCTGGATGGAAAAAGAGCCCGGCGGTTCCGCGGCCGCACCCAGCGGCCACACAGCGCGGGGCCTGGGCGCCGCGCACAGCACCGGGCATTGTATAGAGGGCAGCAGGCTCGCTCCCAGGTTGCCCGCACTTCGTGTCGGGTCGCCCACCCCCTGCCGGGGGCAACCCGACGGGCCTTCGCTGCGCTTGCCGGCGCCGGAGCGGCCGAGAGTCCTAAGCTGCGGCGCGCGGGGCCTGCGGGTTGCGCCATTTCGCCATCAGCTCGGCCCAGCGCAGCCGGGCGGCGGCCAGGTTGCGCTCCTTGACGTGGCCGTAGCCGCGGATCTGCTCGGGCAGGCCGGCGATCGCCAGCGCGGTCTCGTGGTTGGCAGCAGTCAACCCGGCGATCACCTCTTCGAGGCTGGCGCGGTATTCGCCGATCAGCGCGCGCTCGGCCTTGCGTTCCTCGGTGCGGCCGAAGGGGTCGAGCGCGGTGCCGCGCAGGCCCTTGAGCCTCGCCAGCAGCTTGAAGCCGGTCAGCATCGCCGGCCCGAACTTCTGCTTCTGCAGCTCGCCCTTGGCGTTCTTCTTCGCGATGATTGGCGGCGCCAGGTGGTAGTTGAGCTTGAAGTCGCCCTCGAACATGCCTTCGACCCGGTCGAGGAAGCTGCGGTCGGCGTGCAGCCGCGCAACCTCGTACTCGTCCTTGTAGGCCATCAACTTGAACAGGTAGCGCGCCGCGGCCTCGGTCAGTCCGGTCTTGCCGAGCGCCGACTCGGCCTGCTGTACCTTGGCGACGAAAGCCTTGTACTCGCCGGCATAGGCGGCGTTCTGGTAGCCGGCCAGGAATTCGACGCGGCGGGCCACCAGGCTCTCGACCGTCTCGCGCTTCTTGAACGCGATGACCTGCCCCGGCTGCACGCGTTTTTGCAGCTCCGCAGGACGCTGGGCGGCCTGGCGGCCCCATTCGAAGGCCGTCTTGTTGTTGTCGACGGCCACCGCATTGAGCTCGATCGCCCGCATCAGCGACTCGTGCGCGAGCGGGATCCAGCCCTTCTGCCAGGCGTAGCCCAGCAGCATCGGGTTGGCATACAGGCTGTCGCCCATCAGCGAGGTCGCCGCGGCATCGGCGTCGAAGGAACCGACCGCGCCGGCGCCCACCACGCGCGCGATCTCGTTGGCGCAATCGTCCTGCGGATTGACCCAGTCGGCATTGCGCACGAAGGCCGCGGTCGGCGTGCTGTGGCTGTTGAGCGCGACGAAGGTGCGCCCCTCGCGCATGCGCGCCGTGGTTTCGGCGTTGACGGCCACCAGCGGATCGGCGGCCAGCACCAGGTCGGCCGCGGCGGTACCGACGCGGGTGGTGCGGATCGCGTCCTGGGTGTCGCCGATCAGCACATGGCTCCAGGTGGCGCCGCCCTTCTGCGCCAGGCCCGCCGCATCCTGGGTGACGATGCCCTTGCCTTCGATGTGCGCGGCCATGCCCAGCAGCTGGCCGATGGTGATGACGCCGGTGCCGCCGACGCCCGCCACCACGACGCCCCAGACCTGGCCGTTGCCCAGCGCCGGAAGCGAGGGATCGGCCAGCGCGCCAAGTTCGGCCGGGGAGACGCCCTTGCTCTTCGACTTCTTCTTGAGCTGGCCGCCCTCGACCGTCACGAAGCTCGGGCAGAAGCCCTTGAGGCAGCTCATGTCCTTGTTGCAGGTGCTCTGGTTGATGGTGCGCTTGCGGCCGAATTCGGTTTCGAGCGGCTCCACCGACAGGCAGTTGCTCTTGACGCTGCAGTCGCCGCAGCCTTCGCAGACCAGTTCGTTGATGACCACGCGCACGGCCGGGTCGACCGCCGTGCCCCGCTTGCGGCGGCGCCGCTTCTCGGTCGCGCAGGTCTGGTCGTAGATGATGGCCGTGGTGCCCTTGATCTCGCGGAACTCGCGCTGGATCTCGTCGAGCTCGTCGCGGTGGCGCACCTTGACGTGGTCGCCGGGCACCGTCACGCCTTCGTATTTCTCGGGCTCGTCGGTGACCACCACCACCTTGACCGCGCCTTCGGCATGCAGGCTCTCGGCGATCTGCAGCACCGAATGGCCCTCGGGCCGCTCGCCGACCTGCTGGCCGCCGGTCATCGCGACCGCGTCGTTGTAGAGAATCTTGTAGGTGATGTTGACGCCGGCCGCGATGCTCTGGCGGATCGCCAGCAGACCGCTGTGGAAGTAGGTGCCGTCGCCGAGGTTGGCGAAGATGTGCGGGTCGGTCGTGAAGGGCTGCTGGCCGACCCACGGCACGCCCTCGCCGCCCATCTGCGTGAAACCGATGGTCGAGCGGTCCATCCAGGTCGCCATGAAATGGCAGCCGATGCCGCCCATCGCGCGCGAGCCTTCGGGCACCACGGTGCTGGTGTTGTGCGGGCAGCCCGAGCAGAACCAGGGCTGGCGGGTCGCGTCGGCGGCGCCGAGCGATTTGGGCGCCGCCAGCGCCCGCTCCTTGGCCTCGAGAATCGCCAGCTGGGCGTCGATGCGCGCCGCCATGTCGGCGCCGGCCGCGGCCAGCAGCCCGGTCTTCCGGAGGCGCTGGGCGATCGCCTTGGCGATCAGCGCCGGGTTCAGGTCGGCGTTGGCGCGCAGCAGCGTGTGCGCGGTCGGGTTCGGCATCGACCATTCGCCGCCCGAATAGCCTTCGGCCTCGTGCACCTCTCCCTCGTCGAACTTGCCGACCACGTTGGGCCGCACATCGCCGCGCCAGTTGTAGAGCTCTTCCTTGAGCTGGTATTCGATGACCTGGCGCTTCTCTTCGACCACCAGGATTTCCTGCAGGCCGGTGGCGAACTCGCGCGTGAGTTGCGCCTCGAGCGGCCACACCACCGCGACCTTGTGCAGCCGGATGCCGAGCTGGCGGCAGGCGGCGTCGTCCAGGCCGAGGTCGATCAGCGCCTGGCGCGTGTCGTTGAAGGCCTTGCCGCTGGCCATGATGCCGAAGCGGTCGTTCGGCCCTTCGATCACGTTGTGGTTGAGCCGGTTGGCGCGGATGTAGGCCAGCGCGGCGTACCACTTGTAGTGCATCAGCCGCGCTTCCTGCTCGAGCGCATGGTCGGGCCAGCGGATGTGCAGGCCACCGGGCGGCATCTGGAAGTCGGTCGGGATCACGATCTCGACCCGCTCGGGGTCGATCATCGCGGTGGCGCTGGATTCGACGATCTCCTGGATCGTCTTCATGCCCGACCAGATGCCGGCGAAACGGCTCATCGCGAAGGCATGGATGCCGAGGTCGAGGATTTCCTGCACGTTGGCCGGGAAGAACACCGGCGTGCCGCAGGCCTTGAAGATGTGGTCGCTCTGGTGCGCCGCGGTCGAGCTCTTCGAGATGTGGTCGTCGCCGGCCACCGCGATGACGCCGCCGAACTCCGTCGTGCCGGCCATGTTGGCGTGCTTGAAGACGTCGGAGCAGCGGTCGACGCCCGGACCCTTGCCATACCAGATGCCGAAGACGCCGTCGAACTTGTTGGTGCCGGGCGGTGAGAAACCCAGTTGCTGCGTGCCCCATAGCGCGGTGGCCGCCAGTTCCTCGTTGACGCCGGGCTGGAAGACGATGTTCTGCGCCTTCAGGTACTTGCTGGCCTTCCACAGCGCCTGGTCGTAGCCGCCGAGCGGCGAGCCGCGGTAGCCGCTGATGAAGCCGGCCGTGTTCTTGCCGCGCTGCTGGTCGCGCAGCCGCTGCAGCATCGGCAGCTTGACCAGCGCCTGGACGCCGCTCATGAAGGCGCGGCCGTAGTCCAGCGAATACTTGTCGTCGAGCGTGACCGTTTCGAGGGCCTTGCGGATGTGCTCGGGCAGGGGGGCGTTCATCGTGTCGTCTCCAGTGGCTGTGCCTTGTGGGCTTGGCTTGCGAGGCATTCGGGTCGGACACCCCTCGGCCATCATCACGCAAAGTGTATGCCTGCAGCCTGGACAGGTGTTTGCGTTCTCTGCCTTTCGAAAGCTACTTTTTGAAAGACTCTTGCTTAAAATGGCGACAAATGGAAAGCATTGACAAGTTCGACCTCGCGATCCTGCAAGAACTGCAGGCCGACGGCCGCCTGACCAACGCCGAGCTCTCGCAGCGCGTGGGCCTGTCGGCGGCGCCCTGCTGGCGGCGGGTTCGCGCGCTCGAAGAAGCCGGATTCATCAAGGGCTACCACGCCGAGATCGACCGCCACAAGATCGGGCTCGGCGTGCTGGCCTTCGTGCGCGTCGACACCGAGCGCTCGTCCGGCGAGGCCACGCGCGCGCTCGAGGACGCCATCCGCAAGCTGCCCGAGGTGATCGCCTGCCACTACATCAGCGGCACCGGCACCTTCGAGCTGCAGGTGGTCTCGCAGGACCTCGACAGCTTCTCGCGCTTCGCGCTCAAGCACCTGCTGAACCTGCCGAACGTGAAGGACCTTCACACCAGCTTCTCGCTCGGCGAGGTGAAGGCCAGCCATGCCCTGCCGCTGGCGCACCTGGCGCCTGCGCGCCCGGCCGACACCGCCGCCCGGCACGGCCGCAGACAATAGACCGCGATGCCGATCTCGCCCCAGGAAACCCCCGTCGCCTCCGCCCCCGTGCCAACTCCGCGCGTCGGCCCCCTCGAACCGCTGAAGATCCCGGTGTTCCGCATGCTGTGGAGCACCTGGCTGATCGCCAACGTCTGCATGTGGATGAACGACGTCGCGGCGGCCTGGATGATGACCTCGCTGACCACTTCGCCGATCTGGGTCGCTCTGGTGCAGTCGGCCTCGACCCTGCCGGTGTTCCTGCTCGGCCTGCCGAGCGGCGCGCTGGCCGACATCCTCGACCGCCGGCGCTGGCTGGTCGCCACCCAGTTCTGGCTCGCCGGCTCCGCGGTGGTGCTGTGCGCGGCCGTGGTCTTCGACCTCATGAGCGCGCCGCTGCTGCTGGCGCTGACCTTCGCCAACGGTGTCGGCCTGGCGCTGCGCTGGCCGGTGTTCTCGGCCATCGTCCCCGAGCTGGTGCCGCGCAGCCACCTGCCGGCGGCGCTCGGCCTCAACGGCATCTCGATGAACGCCTCGCGCATCATCGGCCCGCTGGTGGCCGGCACGCTGATCGCGAGCGCGGGCACGGTGTGGGTCTTCGCGCTCAATGCGGTGCTGTGCGTGGCCTCGGGCTTCGTCGTGCTGCACTGGCGCCGCGAGCACACGCCCAACCCGCTGGGCCGCGAACGGCTGATCAGCGCGATGCGGGTCGGCGTGCAGTTCGTGCGCCAGTCGCAGCGCATGCGCGCGGTGCTGGCCCGGATCTCGATCTTCTTCCTGCATTCGACCGCGCTGCTGGCGCTGCTGCCGCTGCTGGCGCGCAACCTCAAGGGCGGCGGCGCCGGCACCTTCACGCTGCTGCTGGCGGCGATGGGATCGGGCGCCATCGTGGCGGTGCTGTTCCTGCCGCGGCTGCGCCAGGCCCTGGTGCGCGACCAGCTGGTGCTGCGCGGCATGCTGCTGCAATCGGGCGCCACTGCCGTCATGGCGGTGGCGCCGAACGCCTGGGTCGCCGTGCCCGCGATGTTCCTCGGCGGCATGGCCTGGATCACGGTCGCCAACTCGCTCTCGGTGTCGGCCCAGCTGGCGCTGCCCGACTGGGTGCGCGCGCGCGGCATGTCGATGTACCAGATGGCGATCATGGGCGCCAGCGCCCTGGGCGCGGCCCTCTGGGGCCAGGTGGCGGAACTCAGCTCGATCTACGTCAGCCTGGGCACCGCCGCGGCCACCGGTGTGGCGTGCATGTGGCTGGCGCTGCGCTACGTGACCGATGGCACCGGCGAGGACGACGACACCCGACCGGCGCAGCACGGCTGGGCGGCCGGTCCGCCGGCCAGCGCGCCGGACGAGGCCGGCCGGGTGGTGATCACGGTCGAATACCTGATCGACCCGGCCCGCGCCGCCGCCTTCCACCTCGTGATGCACCAGACCCGCCGCGCGCGGCTGAGCCAGGGCGCGATCGGCTGGGAGCTGCTGCACGACATCGCCGAACCGGGACGCTACCTGGAGCAGATCGTCGACGAGTCATGGACCGAACACCTGCGCCGCTTCCACCGCGCGACCGCGGCCGACATGGCCTTGCGGGAGCGGCGGCTGGCCTTCCACCAGGGCGAGACGCTGCCGGTGGTGACGCGCTACATCGGCCATCGCTGAAGGGTTGGAACCGAGGCAGCCGAACGCCCAGGCCAGGTCGGCATTCCCTTCTGCTCAGTGAAAGTACAGAAGCCGCGCGAAGAAGGTGTGGCCCGCCTCGGCGAACATGAGCCCCACCAGCACCAGCAGGCACAGCGGCGGCAGCAGGATCGCGTAGACCAGCGACAGCCGCTCCCACGCCATGTGCATGAAGACCGCCACGATCAAGCCCGCCTTCAGGAGCATGAAGGTGATGATCAGACCCCAGCGCATCAAGCCCTGGAAGTGGAAGTAGTCGACCAGGTACGAGAGCGTGCTGAGCACGAACAGCAGCCCCCAGATCTTGAGGTAGAGGCTGATCGGGTGTTGTTGACTGGTGCCTGGATTCATGGCGGACCTCACCACAGGTAGAACAGCGCGAAGATGAACACCCACACGAGGTCGACGAAGTGCCAGTAGAGGCCCGTGATCTCGACGATCTGGTAGTTGCCGGTCCGCTCGTAGTCGCCGCGGATCAGCTTGAAGGCGACGATGAACAAGAGCACCACGCCGGCCGACACGTGCAGCCCGTGAAAACCCGTGATCATGAAGAAGGTCGACCCGAACTGCGCCGCCCCCATCGGATTGCCCCAGGGCCTCACGCCTTCCTCGATGATCAGCTTGGACCACTCGAAGGCCTGCATGCCGACGAAGAGTTCGCCGAAGGTCGCGGTCACGAGCATCAGGGTGGCGGCATTCACGCGGTCGCGGCGGTAGGCGAAATTGACGGCCATGGCCATCGTGCCGCTGCTGCTGATCAGCACGAAGGTCATGATCGCGATCAGCAGCAGCGGAATGTCGGCGCCCGCCACATGCAGCGCGAACACCTCGCTCGGGTTGGGCCAGGCCACGGTGGTCGAGACCCGCACCGTCATGTAGCCGGTCAGGAAGCAGCTGAAGACGAAGGTGTCGCTCAGCAGGAAGATCCACATCATCGCCTTGCCCCACGAGACGTGGAAGGCCTGGCGATCGGATGACCAGTCGGCAACCAGGCCGCGCCAGCCGCTCACCGCGACGGCGGGGCTGGCGGATGCAGAGGCAAGGGTCGCGTTGCGCATGATGATGGCCTCCTCAGCTTGTGCCGCAGATGAAGCGCGCCACTTCCGGCGTCACCCAGCCGAGCATGGCGAAAAGCGCGAGCCACACCCCGAGCATGAAGTGCCAGTACCGCGCGCACAGCGCGATGCGCCACGCGGCGCTCGCAGGTTCGCGCGAGACCGCGCCGGCCGTCCAGGCCCAACCGACGAGCCCGCCCGCCAGATGGAGCCCGTGCATCGCGGTCAGCAGATAGAAGAAGCTGCCGGCCGGATTGCCCGCCGGCATCACCTGCGCGCTCCACAGCGCCTGCCAGGCCCACAGCTGGACGCCGAGAAACGCCATCGCGCACAAGCCGCCGGCCAGCAGCAGGCGGCGTGCCGATGCCGGCGCCGCATCGCGTGCCGCCGCGCTGGCACGTTGCAGCGTCACGCTGCCCGCGACGAGCAGCGCGGTACTGAGCCACAGTTGCCACGGCAAGGTCAGCGTCACCGCATCCGTGCTGTTCATGCGCATCACGTAGGCCAACGCGAAGAGCGAGAACAGCGTGGTGACCACGCCCAGGAACACCCACAACCCGATGCTGGCCGCGCTCGCGTGCGCGTCGCGCGGCCCGCCGCCACGGTCGAAGGGCGCGACGACCAAAGACGCGGTCATAGAGCAACCTCCGTGCTGCGCACTGCGGTGCGAGCTTGCTTGGGGCGGCCCGGCGCGGCGCTCACTGGAGTACCTTCGCGCAGCAGCGCTTCGGTATTCGCCTTGGGAGCGGCCCGGCGGCTCATGCCAGTGCTCCCCGGCCCTCGTCCTCACGCTTGCCGTGCGGCTCGGGCTCCATGCCGCCGGCCTCGGGCGGCGCGTTCTGCGGCACGAAGTCCTCCTTGGCGCCCGGCGTGCCGTAACCGTAGGCCCACCGATACACCACCGGCAGCCGCGGCCCCCAGTTGCCGTGCCCCGGCGGCGTCGTCGGCGTCTGCCATTCGAGCGATGCGGCGCGCCACGGGTTCGCGCTCGCCGGCCGGCCGCGCCAGGCGCTCCATGCCAGATTGACGATGAACAGCACCTGCGCCACGCCGACGATCAACGCCACCACGGTGATGAAGGTGTTGAGCGTGAAGGCCGATTCTGGAATGAACTTGTAGCCGTCGAAGTTGTAGTAGCGCCGCGGCATGCCGAGCACGCCAAGGTAGTGCATCGGGAAATAGATCAGGTAGGTGCCGAGGAAGGTGATCCAGAAGTGCAGTTGCCCGAGCCGGTCGTCCAGCATCCGGCCGGTGATCTTCGGGAACCAGTGGTAGATGCCGCCGAACACCACCAGCAGCGGCGCGACGCCCATCACCATGTGGAAGTGCGCGACGACGAAGTAGGTGCCCGACAGCGGGATGTCCACGCTCACGTTGCCGAGAAAGAGCCCCGTGAGCCCGCCGATCGCGAAGGTGCACACGAAGGCCAGCGCGAACAGCATCGGCACCGACAGGTGGATGTCGCCGCGCCACAGCGTCAGCAGCCAGTTGTAGACCTTGATCGCGGTCGGCACCGCGATGATCAGCGTGGTGGTCGCGAAGAAGAAGCCGAAATACGGATTCATGCCGGCGACGAACATGTGGTGCGCCCACACCACGACGCTAAGCACGCCGATCGCGACGATGGCCCACACCATCATCCGGTAGCCGAAGATGCTCTTGCGCGCATGCACGCTGATCAGGTCCGAGACGATGCCGAAGGCCGGCAGCGCCACGATGTACACCTCCGGATGGCCGAAGAACCAGAACAGGTGCTGGAACAACAGCGGACTGCCGCCCTTGTAGCCCGCCATCTGCCCCATCGACACCAGCGCCGGCATGAAGAAGCTGGTACCCAGCGTGCGGTCGAGCAGCAGCATCACGCCGCTGACGAACAGCGCCGGAAAGCCCAGCAGCGCCAGGATGGTGGCCACGAAGATGCCCCACACCGTGAGCGGCATGCGCAGCAGCGTCATGCCTTCGCAGCGTGCCTGCAGCACCGTGGTCACGTAGTTCAGCCCGCCCATCGTCGTCGCCACGATGAAGATCACCAGCGACACCAGCATCAGCACGATGCCGGCCTCATGGCCCGGCGTGCCGGGCAGGATCGACTGCGGCGGATACAGCGTCCAGCCCGCGCCGGTCGGCCCGCCGGCGACGAAGAAGCTCGCCACCAGCACCACCACCGACAGCAGGTAGACCCAGAAGCTCAGCATGTTGAGGTAGGGGAACACCATGTCGCGCGCGCCCACCATCAGCGGGATCAGGTAGTTGCCGAAGCCGCCCAGAAAGAGCGCGGTGAGCAGGTAGATCACCATGATCATTCCGTGCATCGTCACGAACTGGTAGTAGCGCTCGGGGTTGATGAACTCGAACTGCCCGGGAAATCCCAGCTGCAGCCGCATCAGGTTCGACAGCACCAGCCCCACCACACCGACCGCGATGGCGGTGCACGCGTACTGCACCGCGATCACCTTGTGGTCCTGGCTCCAGACGTAGCGCGTCAGGAAGGTTGTCGGCGCCGGGTGGCCGGCGTCTTCGTCGTGGATCGCAGGGGAGGGGTTCATCGCTGCGCCTTCTGTTCGGTCGCGGCCGGCGCGGGCTGGCTGCCGAGACTCTGGATGTAGGCCACCAGCGCGGCCAGTTCTTCGTCCGTCAGCTCCATCTTGGGCATCACCGGGGGGAAGCCCTTCACCTGGCGGGCCTGCGGATCGAGGATGAAGCTGCGCAGATAGGCCTCGTCGACCTTCGCGGTGGAGCCGTCGGCCATGGTTTCGGTCTTGCCGTAGAGCCCCTTCCACGTCGGCCCGACGCGCGGGCTGCCGTCGACGGTGTGGCAGGCCACGCAACCCTTGGATTCGGACAGCGCGCGGCCCTGCTCGACACTCGCCTCGGGACCGCCGCCGGCCGCTGCAGCCGAGGCCTTGACCTGTGTCTTCGCGAAGGTCGGCAGCGCCGCCTGCCAGGCGTGGAAGCTCGCCTCGTCCTCCACCACCACGAAGCCGCGCATGTTGGGATGCCCCACGCCGCAAAGCTGCGCGCACAACGCCTCGTAGCGCCCCACCACCGTCGGCGTGAACCAGAAGCGGCTGACCTGCCCCGGCACCATGTTCATGCGCGCACGGAAGGGCGGCACATAGAAGTCGTGCAGCACGTCATGCGCGCGCAGCAGCACCAGCACCGGCTTGCCCAGCGGCAGGTGCACCTCGGCGGCGGCAACCAGGATGTCGTCCTGCCCGGCCGGGTCGGCGGGATCGAGCCCGAAAGGGTTGTCGCCCTTGACGAAGCGCGCATCGGTCGCGCCGAGCTTGCCGTCGGCGCCCGGAAAGCGGTAGTGCCACTGCCACTGCTGGCCCAGCACCTCGAGCACCAGCGCGTCATGCGGCGAGCGCACGTAGTTGGCGTAGACCACCAGGCCGGGCGCCAGCAGGGCGGCGATGCCCACGGTGGTGCCGCCGATCAGCCAGCGCTCCAGCTTCCTGTGCTCGGGCTCATTGGCGGCGCGGCGGCCTTCGCGGTGGCGGAAGCGCACCAGCGTGTACACGACGAAGAGATTGATCGCGACGAAGAAGAACCCCGTGATCACCAGCGTGATGGTCAGCGTGTCGTCCATCGACTGCCAGTTCGACGCCAGAGGCGTCGTCCACCACGGACTGAACAAATGGAACAGCACGGAGCCGATGACGATGAGCAGCAGGGCGACGGCCATGATCATGTGCAGTCCCTGGGCTTGGCATCGATATCGGTATCTGGGTGGGCGGATTCGGGCTTCAGAGGAACACCGGGATGTGCCCTTCCTCGCCCTCGAAGCGGGCTTCCGGATGCGTGGTCTGCAGCAAGTCCTCGACCTCCTGCACACGCGAAGCCGGCAGGTCCACCATCAGCAGGATCCGGCCTTGCGCAATGGCGCCCTCGAAGCGCTGCAGCCGCGGGCTCGGAATCGAAATGCCAACCATGCTGGCGGACCAGGCACCGACCACGCCCCCGAGGACGGCGACCAGCACCGCATTTTCCCATTGGGGGTCTTCGCCGGCGAACGGAAGGAGCAGTGCGGCCACGAGGCCGGCGCCGATGCCGCAGGCACTGCCGAGCAACCATCCGGTCTTGGTCGCATGCAGGACGTCCGAGGTCTGCCACACGTTGGCCGCGTGGAGGCCGGCCATGTCCATGCCTTCGGGTCCGGCGAAATGGATGTGCGCGACATCGACGCGCGCCTGCACAAGATCGCGCATGGCCCGCCTGGCGCTGGCCAGGTCCGGCATCAGCCAATAGATGCGTCTCTTCATGGCGCACTCCGTTTCGCCTTGCGACGAGTCAAGGAACCATGAATGACTTATAGGCCCAAGGAGGGCCGTTATCAAGAGGGACGACGAGTGCCCCCTCGGCCGACCCGCGCTTGCGGCCGCTGGCCGAATCGCGCCGCACCTTCCTCAAGGGGGCGCCGGCGTCCGCTTGCAGGAGAAACCGCGCGAAAGCTTGACGCCGCGGGGTGGCACCGCAGCGGGATGTGATCGATCATCGGGTTCGTGCCCTCCTGACGGCGCCCCCCCGCCATGCCCAATGCCTTCGATTTCGACCACTCGCCCTTCGACTGCCTGACGCCCGAGGAGCGCGAGCGGGTGCGCGCCCAGGTCGACATCGCCTATTTCCGCGAGGGCGAGGCGATCCTCGAGACGGGCATGGCGCCGACCCACCTGTTCGTCGTGATCAAGGGCTTCGTGCAGCAGTTCGCGCCGGGCGAAACCGAGCCGGTGGCCCGCTTCGGCCCGCACGACACCTTCGACGGCCGCAGCCTGGTGGCCGGGCAGGTCAGCGGCCGCTTCGTCGCCGCCGAGGAGGTGCTGGCCTACCAGCTGGCGCGCGAGGCGGTGAACGAGCTGATCGCGCGCAATGCGACCTTCGGCGCGCTGCTGTTCTCCGACCTGTCGAACAAGCTGGCCGCCATCGCGGGCCGCCACGGCGAGCACGAACTGCAGTCGCTCACACTGGCCCGGGTCGACGCGATCCCCATGCGGGCGCCGCACTTCGTCGACGCCGACCTCGACGTGCTCTCGGTGGTTCGCCTGCTGCAGGCCGAGCGCAGCACCAACGTGCTGGTGCGCGACCTGGCCGGCGCCGCGCCGCGCCTGGGCATCTTCACCGTGACCGCGCTGCAGCGCGCGGTGCTGCACGGCTCGCCGCTGGACCAACTGCCGGTGCGCGAGGTCAGCAGCTTCGGCCTGATCTCGGTCGATGCCACCGACCCGGTGGGCGACGCGCTGACCGTCATGGTGCGGCACAAGGTGCACCGCGTGGTCGTGATGGCCGGCAATGGCGGCGGCGAGGTCCTGGGCGTGCTGGAGGCGCTCGACCTGTTCAGCTTCCTCTCCAACCATTCCTACCTGATCAACCGCGAGATCGTCGAGGCGCAGGACCTCGAGGCCCTGGCCCGGGCCAGCCGGCACGTCACGCAGCTGGTCGGCCTGCTGCACGGCGGCGGCACCCGGGTCGGACAGATCGCCACGCTGGTGCAGGCGCTCAACGCCCAGCTGTTCCAGCGCGCCTGGGAGTTGATCGCGCCGCCCGAGCTGGTCGCCAACAGCTGCCTGTTCGTGATGGGCAGCGAGGGGCGCGGCGAGCAGTTGCTCAAGACCGACCAGGACAACGGCCTGCTGCTGCGCGACGGCTATGCGCCGCCGGCCGAGCTGGATGACATCTGCGCCCGACTGACGCGCACGCTGATCGAATTCGGCTACCCCGAATGCCCCGGCGGCATCATGGTCTCGAACCCGCAGTGGCGCGGCAGCCAAGGCGAGTTCGGCGAACGCGCCTGCCAATGGCTGCTGCAGGCCGACGGCGAGCGGCTGATGGCGCTGGCGATCTTTCTCGATGCCCATGCGGTGTGCKGCGACCCCGCGCTGCTGGCCGGCGTGCGGGCCCGCTTGTTCTCGCTGGCCACCGACAACGACGCCATGCTGGCGCGCTTCGCCGCGGCGATCGACGCCTTCGCCGACGATCCGCGCTGGTGGCAGCGCCTGCTGACCCTCGGCGAGCAGAACGGCCAGCGCTTCGACATCAAGAAGCAGGGCCTGTTCCCGATCGTGCACGGCGTGCGCAGCCTGGCCCTGCGCGCCGGACTGGACGCGAGCGCCACCGCGGCGCGCCTGGAGGCCCTGGCCGCCGGCGGCCACATCGAGCGCGCACTCGCCACCGACGTGCTCGAGAGCCTCTATTTCTTCATGGGCCTGCGGCTCAAGGCCGGACTGGCGGAGCAGGAGGCGGGACACGAGGTGACGGGCCAGGTCGATCCGGCCCGCATGAGCAGCCTCGAACGCGACCTGCTGAAGGACACGCTGGAAGTGGTCAAGCGCTTCCGCCGCATGCTGCGCCTGAGCTTCCGGCTGGATGCGTTGTGACCGCCTGGTTCTCCGCCTTCAAGCGCTGGTGGCTGCTCCAGCACCTGGGCGATCCGCGCTTTCGTTTCATGTGGGACCTGCCGCCCGCCGACGAGTGGGTGGCGATCGACTGCGAGACCACCGGGCTGGACAGGCGGCGCGACGAGATCGTCGCCATCGCGGCGGTGCGCATCCGCGGCAACCGCGTGATGTGCAGCGAGCGGCTGGAGCTGCTGGTGCGGCCCGAGCGCCGCAGCGTCGCCACCGGCAGCGTGCGCGTGCACCAGCTGCGCGAGCGCGACCTCACGCAGGGCCTGGCGGCCGAGGCCGCGGTGCAGTTGCTGATGCATTTCATCGGCAGCCGGCCGCTGGTGGGCTACTTCCTCGAGTTCGACGTCGCGATGATCGACCGCGTGCTGTTCCCGATGCTGGGCATGGGGCTGCCGCAGCCGAAGATCGAGGTCTCGGCGCTTTACTACGACTACGTGAACCGGCGCCGTTCGCCGCACCTGCGCGAGGGCGACATCGACCTGCGCTTCGCCGCCATCATGGCCGCGCTGGACCTGCCGCAGCGCCCCGCGCACGATGCGCTGAACGATGCGGTGATGGCGGCGCTGGCTTTCATCAAGCTGCGTGCACTGGCGTGAGCTGGCCCCCACGCTCCCTCACTTCGTGTGGTCGCTGCCCCCCGAGGGGGCCGCAGGCCGCCTTGGGGCGGCCCGGCGCCGGCCTGACTGGCCCCCACGCTCCCTCACTTCGTGTGGTCGCTGCCCCCCGAGGGGGCCGCAGGCCGCCTTGGGGCGGCCCGGCGCCGGCCTGAGCGCCCCCCTCAATGCCCCGAGGCTCCCGAGGCCCCGAGCCCGGTTTCCGAGCGCACCTGCTGCGCCGGGAAGGCCGCCCGCTCCTGCTGCGCCTGGCGGCTGCGGTCGGTGATCGAGAAGAACCAGATGCCGAGGAAGGCCAGCGTCATCGAGAACAGCGCCGGCGAGGCGTACGGGAACCAGGCCGAGCCCGCCGGATGGCCCAGCGTGGCCTCCCAGACCGACGGCGAGACGATGGTCAGGACCACCGACGAGACCAGGCCCAGCGTGCCGCCGATGACCGCGCCGCGCGTGGTGCAATCCTTCCACAGCACCGACATGAACAGCACCGGGAAGTTGGCCGAGGCCGCCACCGCGAAGGCCAGCGACACCATGAAGGCGATGTTCTGCTTCTCGAAGGCGATGCCCAGCAGCACCGCGATGATGCCCAGCGCCACCGTGGTGATGCGCGACACCTTGAGCTCGGCCCGGCTGTCGGCCTTGCCCTTCTTGATCAGCGTCGCATAGAGGTCGTGCGACACCGCCGAGGCGCCCGACAGCGTCAGGCCCGCCACCACCGCCAGGATGGTGGCGAAAGCCACCGCCGAGATGAAGCCGTAGAAGACGTTGCCGCCGACCGACTTGGCCACCAGCACCGCCGCCATGTTGGCCGCGCCGCCGCCGCCCTTGATGGTGCCGGTCGCGACGTCGGCGAACTCGGGGTTGGTCAGCACCAGCGTGATGGCGCCGAAGCCGATGATGAAGATCAGCAGGTAGAAGTAGCCGATCCAGGTGGTGGCCCAGAACACCGACTTGCGCGCCTGCTTGGCATCGGGCACCGTGAAGAAGCGCATCAGGATGTGCGGCAGGCCGGCGGTGCCGAACATCAGCGCGATGCCGAAGGAGATCGCCGAGACCGGGTCCTTCACGAAGCCGCCCGGGCCCATGATGCGCAGCCCGATGGCGGCAGCCTCGACCGGGCTCTTGCCGCCGTTGGCCGCGATCCCGGTCCGCACCTCGACCGACTTGGCGAACAGCGCCTCGGGGCTGAAGTCGAAGGCGGCCAGCACCATCAGCGCCATGAAGCTCACGCCGGCCAGCAGCAGCACCGCCTTGATGATCTGCACCCAGGTGGTGGCGGTCATGCCGCCGAACAGCACGTAGACCATCATCAGCGCGCCCACGATCACCACCGCCACCCAGTAGTCGAGCCCGAACAGCAGCTTGATCAGCTGGCCGGCGCCCACCATCTGCGCGATCAGGTAGAAGGCCACCACCACCAGCGTGCCCGAGGCCGCGAAGGCGCGGATCGGTCCGGGCCGGAAACGGTAGCCGGCGACGTCGGCGAAGGTGAACTTGCCCAGGTTGCGCAGCCGCTCGGCCATCAGGAAGGTGATGACCGGCCAGCCGACCAGGAAGCCGATGGAATAGATCAGCCCGTCGTAGCCGGTCGACATCACGGCGGCMGAGATGCCGAGGAAGGAAGCCGCCGACATGTAGTCGCCGGCGATCGCCAGGCCGTTCTGGAAGCCCGTGATGCCGCCGCCGGCGGTGTAGAAGTCGGCCGCCGACTTGGTCTTGGAAGCCGCCCACTTGGTGATCCACAGCGTCAGCAGCACGAAGCCCGAGAACATCGCGATCGCGATCCAGTTGGTCGGCTGCTTGGCCGCCTGGCCGAGATCGGCGCCGGCCGCCGAGGCCAGCGAACAGGCGCCGCCCAGCAGCGCCGCGAGGGTGAGGTGGCGCGCTTTCATCGTGTGGCCTCGCGGATGATCTCGGCCGTCAGGCGGTCGAATTCGCCGTTGGCGCGTCGGATGTAGACGGCCGTGATCAGGATCGTGAAGACGATCACGCCGAGCCCGATCGGGATCCCGATGGTGGTCACGCCGCCGCCGATCGGCTGCGCGAGGAAGGGCTTGTTGAACGCGATCAGCGCGATGTAGCCGTAGTACACGACCATCATCAGCGCCGTGAGCCACCAGCCGAAGCGGGTTCGCTTGCGGCGCAGCTCGAGGTACTTGGGGTTCGACTGGATCTTATCCACCACGGGGTCGCTCATGATTCGTCTCCTGGACATCGGTCCGGGCGATTCTGGAATGCGGCCTCCGTGCGCGGGGCGCGGTGCAATCATTCGTCACATTGCGATGCAATGCGCGCCGAATGCCGCCCGCTCACTCCCAGCTGACGTTCGCCGCGAACAGGTAGCCCGCGCCGTAGACGGTCTTGATGATGGCCGGCTCGTGCGGGTCGGGCTCGATCTTCCGGCGCAGGCGCGAGATGCGAACGTCGATACTGCGGTCGGTGGGCAGCAGGTCGCGCGCCCCCATGAGCTGTTCGCGCGTGAGGATCTGGTGCGGACGCTCGACGAAGCAGCGCAGCACCTGGGTCTCGGCCGTTCCCAGCAGGTGCTCGCTGCCGTCGGGCGCGCGCAGCACGTTGGCCGCGCAGTCGATGCGCCAGCCCAGGAACGAGGCGTAGCGCCGCTGGCCGGTGGCCTGGCCCGGCGCCAGGCTGCGGCGCCGCAGGATGCTGCGCACCCGCGCCACCAGCTCGCGGGCCTCGAAGGGCTTGGTGACGTAGTCGTCGCCCCCGAGCTCGAGCCCCATCACCCGGTCGGCCGGATGGCCGCGGCCCGTGAGGATCAGCACGCCCGCATTCGATGCCGCGTTGATGCGCCGCATGAGGTCGATGCCGTCCATGTCGGGCAGGCCGAGGTCGACGATGCAGAGGTCGGGTTTCTCGACCTGCAGCCGCCGCAGCACGCTGGCGCCGTTCGAGAAGCCCTCGCAATTGAAACCGAACTCGCCGAGGGTCGAGAGCACCAGCCGGGCCACGGCCGGGTCGTCCTCGATCACGAAGACCAGCGACGGCAGGTGGGCCTCGTCGGCCGCCGTGCGGTGGGTCGTCAGGCCGGTGCCACGGTACTCGCTCATCCTGTGCCCTCCTCGATCGCCCGCGCCAGCTGTGCCGTGCTGAAGGGCTTCGTCAGCATAGGAAAGTCGGCCTGCAACGACAAGTCTCCCGGCGCATAGCCGCTCATCAGCACCACGGAGCGAGCCCGGCCGCCCTCGCGGGCCGCCCGCGCCACGCTCAGGCCATCGATGCCGCCCGCCATCACGACGTCGGACAGCAGCAGCGCGATGCCGGGCGTGTGTTCGAGCAGGCTCAGGGCACCGGCACCGTCGTCGGCTTCGAGCACCGAGTAGCCCAGCTCGAGCAGGCTGCGCCGGATCACGCGCCGCACCTGCGCGTCGTCGTCCACCAGCAGCGCCAGCCCCATGGACACGGCCGGCGTCCCGGCGGTCTCGCTGCCGGCAGCGTCCGCGCCGTCGCCCGGCGAAGGATCGGCGGCCGGCAGCCACACCGACACCATGGTGCCGCAGCCGGGCGCACTGCGCACGTCGATCGCGCCGCCCGATTGCTTGATGAAGCCGTAGACCACCGCCATGCCGAGCCCGGTGCCGCGGCCCGGATGCTTGGTGGTGAAGAAGGGCTCGAACAGGTGCGCCAGGGTGTCGGCGTCCATGCCGGCGCCGTCGTCCTCGACCTCGATGCACACGCAGTCGCCTGCGGACAGCTGCAGCGGCGTGGCGACCGCGGCGTCGATCCGGGCGCGGCGCGCCCGCAGCGTGATGCGGCCTTCGGGACCGGTGGCGTCGCGGGCATTGAGCACCAGGTTCAGCATCGCCTGCTCGAGCAGCGTGGCGTCGATCCAGGTCCACAGCGGCGCCTCGTCGACCTCGATGTCGAGCCGCAGGGTCTCGGGCAGCGAGCGCCGCACCAGCCGGGCCACGGTGTCGAGCAGCGCGCCGACGTGCACCGCCGCCGCCTGCAGCGGCTGGCGCCGCGCGAAGCTCAGCAGGCCCCGCACCAGGTTGGCCCCGCGCCGCGCCGCATCGAGCGCGGGCTGCACGTACTCGCCCAGCGCCGGATCGGCGGGCCGGGCCTCCGCCATCGCCGCCAGGTTGCCGATCACCACCGTCAGGATGTTGTTGAAATCGTGCGCCAGGCCGCCGGTCAGCTGACCCAGCGACTCCAGCTTCTGGGCCCGCGCCAGCAGCGCCTGCGAGCGGCGCTCCTGCGTGATGTCGAAGGTCAGCTCGAAGCAGCCGACGACGGCGCCCTCGGCGCTGCGCTGCGGGACCAGCGAGGTGCGCACCCACAGGCGGCGCGCGTCGCAGGTCTGGAGCTCGTACTCGAGGCTCTGTGCCTCGCCGGCGAGCGCGCGCAGCACCTGCGGCTTGATCAGCGCGTAGACCGCATCGCCCAGGAAGACCCTGGCGCTGACCGACTCGGGCCGCGTGGTGTCGACGCGGAACCAGTCGTGGTAGCCGCGATTGAGGTAGCGGTAGACGCGCCGGTGGTCGAAGTAGGCCACCAGCGCCGGGATCGAGTCCATGATCAGCCGCACCCGCTCTTCGCTGCGCTGCAGTTCGGCGGTCCGCGACGCCACCCGGCTCTCGAGTTCGGCGTTGTGGCGGCGGATGATCTCCTCGGAGCGGCGCTGCTCGGTGATGTCCGAGTAGAGCGTGACGAAGCCATGGCCCGGCACCGGCTCGCCATGGATGCGCAGCACCCGCCCGCCGGGCCGCACCCGTTCGATCTCGTGCGGCGCGAAATGGCGCGCCGCCGCCACCCGCTCGGCCACCAGTTGGTCCGGGTCGCCCGGGCCGTACTCGCCGCGCCGGGCGTTGAAGCCGATGAAGCTCTCGAACGGCGCCCCCAGGTAGACCATCTCGTCCGTGAAGCCGAGCAGGCGGACGTAGGCGCGGTTCCATGCCACCAGGCGCAGGTCGCCGTCGAAGATCGACAGCCCCTGGTCCAGCAGGTCGAGCCCGGTCTGCAGCGTCAGGTAGCGCTCCAGGGGGGCGGGCGCAGGCGCGGGCGTGCGGATCACAGCGGGCTCCCGCCCCGGTTGCAAACATTCGTCATGTTTGGGTGTGTCTCCTGCAATGTTCGTCGGACATCCTATGGCTTCGCATTCTTGAACACCTCGACGGAGACGACCATGACACCCGTCAAGCCGAACGCCTTGCATCAGGAGACCGCCACATGACTACGACACCTTCCCCCGCTTCGACTGCCACGCTGTATGCGCCCTCCGAGGCCACCGTGCGGCGCGCCCGAATCTCGGGCCGCGCCGCCTACGACCGGCTGGTCGCCGAGGCCGAGGCCGATCCCGAGGCCTACTGGGGACGCCTGGCACGCGAGCTCGTGGCCTGGAAGAAGCCCTTCACCCAGGTGCTGGACGCGCGCCGCGCGCCCTTCTTCGAATGGTTCCCGGACGGCACGCTCAACGCCTCCTACAACTGCCTGGACCGCCACGTCGAGAACGGCCTGGGCGAGAGGACCGCCATCGTCTTCGAGGCCGACGACGGCGCCGTGACGCGGATCAACTACCAGGACCTGCTGGCCCGGGTCTGCCGCACCGCCAACGTGCTGAAGTCCCTGGGCGTCGGCCGCGGCGACCGGGTCGTGATCTACATGGCGATGTCGATCGACGGCGTGGTGGCGATGCAGGCCTGCGCCCGCATCGGCGCGATCCATTCGGTGGTTTTCGGCGGCTTCTCGGCGCCCTCGCTGCGCGACCGCATCGCCGACACCGGCGCGGTGGTGGTGCTCACGGCCGACCAGCAGGTCCGCGGCGGCAAGCAGCTGCCGCTGAAGGCGATCGTCGACGAGGCGCTCGGCCTGGGCGGCTGCGACAGCGTGCGCCACGTGCTGGTGACGCGCCGCACCGGCGGCGCGGTGCCCTTCCAGGCACCGCGCGACCAGTGGATGGCCGACCTCGCGGCCGCCCAGCCGCCGGTCTGCGAACCCGAATGGGTGGACGCCGAGCACCCGCTCTTCCTGCTCTACACCTCGGGCTCCACCGGCAAGCCCAAGGGGGTGCAGCACGCCACCGGCGGCTACCTGCTGCACGCCGCACTGACCTGCCAGTGGACCTTCGACCTCGGCCCCGACGACGTCTTCTGGTGCACCGCCGACATCGGCTGGGTGACCGGCCACACCTACATCGCCTACGGCCCGCTGGCGATCGGCGCGACCCAGGTGGTGTTCGAGGGCATCCCCACCTACCCGGACGCCGGCCGCTTCTGGAAGATGATCCAGGACCACCGGGTCAGCGTCTTCTACACCGCGCCGACCGCGATCCGCTCGCTGATCAAGATGGCCGAGGGCAACGACGCGGTGCATCCGCGCAACTACGACCTGAGCAGCCTGCGCATCCTCGGGACGGTCGGCGAGCCGATCAACCCGGCGGCCTGGGAGTGGTACCACCGCCACGTGGGCGGTGGCCGCTGCCCGGTGCTCGACACCTTCTGGCAGACCGAGACCGGCGGCCACATGATCACGCCGCTGCCCGGCGTGACGCCGCTGGTGCCGGGCTCCTGCACCCTGCCTTTCCCGGGCATCGACGCCGCCGTGGTGGACGAGGCCGGCAACGAGCTGCCCTGGGGCCAGGGCGGGATCCTGGTCGTCAAGAAGCCCTGGCCCTCGATGATCCGCACCATCTGGAACGACCCGGAACGCTTCAAGGCCAGCTACTACCCGGAGGAGTTCCAGGGTCGCTACTACCTGGCCGGCGACGGCGCCACGCGCGACAGCAAGACCGGCTACTTCACCATCACCGGCCGCATCGACGACGTGCTCAACGTCAGCGGCCACCGCATGGGCACGATGGAGATCGAATCGGCCCTGGTGGCGATGACCGACCTGGTGGCCGAGGCCGCCGTGGTCGGCCGGCCCGACGACACCACGGGCGAGGCGGTCTGCGCCTTCGTGGTGCTCAAGCGCCCGCTGCCCAGCGGCGACGAGGCGCGGCGCATCGCCGACCAGCTGCGCACCTGGGTCGGCAAGGAGATCGGCCCGATCGCCAAGCCGCGCGACATCCGCTTCGGCGACAACCTGCCGAAGACCCGCAGCGGCAAGATCATGCGCCGGCTGCTGCGCACGCTCGCCAAGGGCGAGGTGGTGACGCAGGACGTGAGCACGCTCGAAAACCCCGCGGTGCTGGAACAGTTGGGCCAGCCTTATTGACTGGCCCCCACGCTCCCTCACTTCGTGTGGTCGCTGCCCCCCGAGGGGGCCGCAGGCCGCCTTGGGGCGGCCCGGCGCCGGCCTGATCCCCGCCCGGGCTCAGCCCTGCGGCAGGTACATCGTGCCCTCGACCTCGACCAGCACCTCGTCCCCGGGCAGGAAGCGCGACACCTCGACCACGGTGCTGACCGGCGGCTGGCCCGGGTAGAACAGGCCGCGCACGCGGTTGTAGGGCGCGTAGTCGGGCAGGCGGCGGAAGTACTGCACCAGTTTCACCACGTCGTCCATCGTGCCGCCGTGCTCGGCCGCGATCTGGCGGATGCGCTCGAGCACGAACCAGCTCTGCGCCACGATCGCCGCCTCGAAGACGTCGACCGACATCTGGCCGGTGGCGTAGCCCAGCGTGCGCAGGGCCGCGCGCGCTTCGTCGGGAATGTCCTCGTAGCTCGCCACCGCGCGGCGGGTGGCCGGATCGACCGCGACCACCCCGCTCATGAAGACGAAATCGCCGACGCGCCTGGCGGCCGCGTAGTTGGCCATTGGCTTGCCCATGCTCATTGCGTGTTCTCCAGGGTCCGGCCGGCCCGGATGACGGTGCGGCGTCGGCCGCGCGGGTCCAGCAGTTCGTATTCGTCGGTCGCGGCCAGCAGCACCAGGTCGGCCGGACAGCCCGGGGCGATGCGTCCGTCCCAGGCCAGTCCCAGCGCCCGGGCCGGGCTCACGGTGATGGCGTCGAGCCAGTCGGCGGCCGGCGCCAGGTGCGCCATCTGCACGCCGAGGCCGAAGGTCTCGAGCAGGTCGTAGCCGCCGTAGGGATAGAAGGCGTCCTGGACGTTGTCGGTGGCAAGGCTCGGGCGCAGTCCGTGCGCCGCGGCCTCGCGCAGCCGCGTGATGCCGCGCTGCACCGGCGTGCGGTCCCAGGCGCCCTGCAGGTAGAGATTGGTGCTGGGCAGCGCGATCAGGTGGATGCCGGCCTGCGCGCACAGCGCCAGCGTGTCGGCGGCGGCGGCATCGTCCTGCACCGACAGCGAACAGGCATGGCCGCAGCTGACGCGGCCCTGCAGTTCGCGCGCGATCGTGAGCTGGGCGATCGTGCGCAGCCCGGCGGCGTCGGCGTCGAGCCCTTCGTCGACGTGGAAGTCCAGCGCCAGGCCGTGTTCCTGCGCCAGGTCGAAGACCCGGCCGAGCTTGTGCACGATGCCGTCGTTGCGGTAGACGAAGGCGCCGAGCACCCCGCCCGCACGCCGCACCGCCCGTGCGATGCGTTCGCCGGCAGCGCCCTCGGCGAACAGGTCGAGCGGCGTCAGCGCCACGAACTGCAGTTCGACGCGGCCGCGCCATTCGTCGCGCAGTGCCTCGAACACCGCCAGCGAGGTCGGCGCGTCGGCGCCGCCCCAATCGAGATGGGTGCGCAGCGCACGCGTGCCGGCGAGCCAGGCTTCGTTCAGCGCCCGCTGCATGCGCCTACGCAGCGACTCCGCGGTCCAGCCCGTGCGATGCGCCGCCATGCGCTCGATCGCCGCGAACAGGTTGCCCTCGGCCGCGCCGGCCTCGCGCACGGTGTAGTTCTTGTCGATGTGGGCATGGGCGTCGACCATCGCGCCGAGCAGGGTGCCGCGCGCCGGTTGAAGGCTGGTGGCGACGGCCTCGACCCGGTCGCCGGCCAGCGTGACGTCGAAGACCTCGGCCTGGCCCGCCGCGAAGCCCCGCAGGCGCGGCGGGATGCGGACGGCTTCCAGCCTCATGCGCGCGAAGTGCGTGGCAAGGCGCGCAGCCAGCCGAGCCCGGCGGAGGTGCCGTTGGCGACCGCACCGCGCTGCGGCCGGTATTCGCAGCCGACCCAGCCCTGCCAGTCGCACTGCGCCGACACCTCGTCGATCACGTCGAACAGGTAGGGATGGTTGAGCTCGCCGATGTCGGGCTCGTGGCGCTCCGGCACGCCGGCGATCTGGAAGTGGCCGACGCGGCCGGTCGGCAGGTACTTGCGGATCTTCATGGCCACGTCGCCCTCGACGATCTGGCAATGGTAGAGGTCCATCTGCACCTGCACGTTGAGCGCACCGACGGCTTCGACGATCTCGTGCGCATGGTCCTGCCGGTTCAGGAAGAAGCGCGGGATGTCGCGCGTGTTGATCGGCTCGATCAGCAGGTCGCGGCCGGCCTTCGCCGCTTCGACCGCGGCCCAGCGCAGGTTCTCGAGATAGGTCGGCTGCACGGTCTCGCGCTCGACGCCCTCGGGCACCAGGCCGGCCATGACATGGATGCGCGGGCAGTCGAGCGCCGCCGCGTAGTCGATCGCATGGAGGATGCCCTCGCGGAACTCCGCCTCGCGTCCGGGCAGGCAGGCCAGGCCACGCTCGCCGCGCTCCCAGTCGCCGGGCGGACCGTTGAAGAGCACCTGCCTCAGTCCGTTGGCCGACAAGCGCGACGCGAGTTCGCGCTGCGCGTAGGCATAGGGGAACAGGTACTCGACGGCGCCGAAGCCGTCCTTGGCTGCGGCCTCGAAGCGGTCGAGGAAATCGAGCTCCGGATAGAGCATGGACAGGTTGGCGGCGAAGCGGGGCATGGTTCGATGATAGGGAGGATCAGGAGGGCTCGGTGCGGCCGGGCAGCGCGATGCCCGGGAAGATCTTGATCACCGCGCTGTCGTCCTCCTTCGCGAAGCCGGCCGTCGATGCCTGCATGAACATCTGGTGCGCGGTCGACGCCAATGGCAGCGGAAACTTGCTGGCCCGCGCGGTGTCCAGCACCAGCCCGAGGTCCTTGACGAAGATGTCGACCGCCGACAGCGGCGTGTAGTCGCCGGCCAGCACATGCGCCATGCGGTTCTCGAACATCCAGCTGTTGCCGGCGCTGTGGGTGATGACCTCGTACAGCGCCTCGGCCGCCACGCCCTCGCGCAGGCCCAGCGCCATCGCCTCGGCCGCCGCCGCGATGTGCACCCCCGCCAGCAGCTGGTTGATGATCTTGACCTTGCTGCCCGCGCCCGCGCGGTCGCCGAGCCGGTAGACCTTGCCGGCCATGGCGTCGAGCACCGGATCGGCACGCGCGTAGGCCTCGGGCCGGGCCGAGCTCATCATGGTCATCTGGCCRCTCGCGGCCTTGGCCGCGCCGCCCGAGATCGGCGCGTCGATGTAGAGGATGCCCAGTGCGCCCAGGCGCTCCTCGAGCGCGATCGACCAGTTCGGGTCGACGGTCGAGCACATCACGAACACGCTGCCGGGCTTCATCGAGGCGGCGGCGCCGCCCTCGCCGAACAGCACGTCCTCGGTCTGGGCGGCGTTGACCACGACCGAGATCACGACCTCGCAGCGGTGCGCGACCTGCGCCGGCGTGGCCCAGGCGACGCCGCCCGCTTCGGCGAAGCGAACCGCGGCGCCGGGGCGCGCGTCGCAGACGTGCATCTCGTAGCCGCGATCCCGCAGCGTGGCCGCAATGCCCGCGCCCATGGCGCCCAGGCCGATCAGTCCTGCTTTGTTCATGAGGTGTCCTGGAAGGGTTCGCGCTTCGCGCGCGCCCATCATAGGGCCCTCAGCGCGATCCGAGCGCGTGACGTGCGGCGCGCGCGATGCTCTGCGCATCGACCCCGAAGAACTGCCGCAAGGCGGCGCGGGTGTCGCTGCGGCCGAAGCCATCGGTGCCGAGCGTGAGGAAGCGCCGCCCCTCGGGCAGGAAAGCGCGGACGCTTTCGGGCACGCTGCGCACGTAGTCGGTCGCGGCGATGACCGGGCCGCTGCCGCCCGCCAGCTGCCGCGCAATGAACGGCGTGCCCGGCTCGGCCTCGCCCGCCAGGGACCGCGCCTCGCAGGCACGGCCGTCGCGGGCCAGTTCGCTCCAGCTGGTGACACTGAAGACTTCGGCCGTGATGCCCTCGGCCGCGAGCTGCTGCGCGGCCTTGACGACCTCGGTCAGGATCGCGCCCGAGCCGAGCAGGCTGACCTGCGCCTTCGCACCGGCCGGCTGCGCGCCGGGCCAGCCGTCGAAGCGATAGCAGCCGCGCAGCACGTCGGCCTCCACGCCCGCCGGCAGGTCGGGCTGCGCGTAGTTCTCGTTCATCAGCGTGACGTAATAGAAGACGTCCTTCTGCTCGACCATCATCTCGCGGATGCCGGCATCGACGATCACCGCCATCTCGCCCGCGAAGGCCGGGTCGTACGCCTTGCAGTTCGGTATGGTGGCGGCGATCAGGTGGCTCGATCCGTCCTGGTGCTGCAGCCCTTCGCCGCCCAAGGTGGTGCGCCCCGAGGTGGCGCCGAGCAGGAAGCCGCGCGCCCGCTGGTCGGCGGCGGCCCAGATCTGGTCGCCGACGCGCTGGAAGCCGAACATCGAGTAGTAGATGTAGAAAGGCAGCATCGCCAGCCCGTGCACGCTGTAGCTGGTGGCGGCGGCCGTCCAGCTGGCGATGGCGCCGGCCTCGCTGATGCCTTCCTCGAGGATCTGGCCGTCGGTCGCCTCGCGGTACGAGAGCACCGAGCCGATGTCTTCCGGCGCGTAGCGCTGGCCCACGCTCGAATAGATGCCGACCTGCTTGAACAGGTTGGCCATGCCGAAAGTGCGCGCCTCGTCGGCCACGATCGGCACCACGCGCGGGCCCAGCGCTGGGTCCTTCATGAGGTTGCCGAGCATGCGCACGAAGGCCATCGTGGTGCTCATCTCCTTGCCGGCGGCGCCGACCGCGAACTGCGCATAGGCCGTGATGTCGGGCTTGGCCACGACCTCGCAGCCGGTCACGCGGCGCGGCATGCTGCCGCCGAGCGCGGCGCGCCTGGCCTGCAGGTAGCGCAGCTCGGCGCTGTCGTCCGCCGGCTTGTAGAAGGCCGCCGTGGTGGCCTGCGCGTCGGACAGCGGCAGCCTGAAGCGGTCGCGGAAGGCGATCAGGTCGGTGTCGTCGAACTTCTTCTGCGAGTGCGTGGTCATCTTGCCCTGCCCCGCGCTGCCCATGCCGTAGCCCTTCTTGGTGTGGGCCAGGATCACGGTCGGCCGACCGCGGTGCGCCACCGCCGCGGCATAGGCGGCATGGATCTTCACGAGGTCGTGGCCGCCGCGCTTGAGCTGGTCGATCTGCTCGTCGGTCATGCCCTGGGCGAGCCGCGCGAGTTCCTCGTTCTGGCCGAAGAAGGTGTCGCGGTTGTAGCGGCCGTCCTTGGCCGCGAAGGTCTGCATCTGGCCGTCGACCGTGTTCGCGAAGGCACGCACCAGCGCACCGGTGAGGTCGCGCGCGAACAGGCCGTCCCAGTCGCTGCCCCAGACCAGCTTGATGACGTTCCAGCCGGCGCCAGCGAACAGCTTCTCGAGCTCGTCGATGATGCGGCCGTTGCCGCGCACCGGGCCGTCGAGGCGCTGCAGGTTGCAGTTGACGACCCAGACCAGGTTGTCGAGCTTCTCGCGCGCCGCCAGGGTCAGCGCGCTCATCGATTCCGGCTCGTCCATCTCGCCGTCGCCGAACACGCCCCACACACGTCGCTTGTCGACGTGTACGCCGTTCTCGTTGCGGCCTTCGCAGTCGAGCAGACCGCGGTGCGTGAGGTAGCGCATGAAGCGCGCGTGGTAGATCGAGCTGATCGGCCCGATGCCCATCGAGCCGGTCGGGAACTGCCAGAAGTCCGGCATCAGGTACGGATGCGGATAGCTGCTCAGCCCGCGTGCGCCCTTGCCTTCGGTAAAGGCCGGCGCCGTGAGCTCCTGCCGGTAGTGGGTCAGGTCGTCTTCACCGAGCCGGCCTTCGAGGAAGGCGCGCGCATACACGCCCGGCGCGCTGTGCGGCTGGAAGAACACCAGGTCGCCAAGGTGTTGCCCCCCACGCTCCCCCACTTCGTGTGGGTCGCTGCCCCCCCTCGGGGGGCGCTCGCCGCTTGGGGCGGCCCGGCGCGGCTCGGCGTCCGTGCGCGCATGGAAGAAATGATTGAAGCCGGTCTCGAACAGGTCGGCCGCGCTGGCGTAGCTGGCGATGTGGCCGCCGAGCTCGCCGTAGGCCTGGTTGGCGCGCACCACCATCGCCAGCGCGTTCCAGCGCATCAGCGAGGCCAGGCGCTCCTCCATCGCGAGGTCGCCGGGGAAGGCCGGCTGGGCGTCGACGGCGATGGTGTTGACGTAGGGCGTCGACAGGTCCGGCTCCCAGCCGATGCGCTGCGCCCGCGCCAGCCGCGCGAGTTCGTCGAGCATCCAGCGCGCCCGCCCGGGCCCATGCGCCTCGGCCAGCGCGACGAAGGCGGCGCGCCATTCGGCGGTTTCGACGGGGTCGGGATCGTGCAGGGGCATGTCGATTGGGGCGCGCAAGTGGTCGGAAGGGATCGGGGCGTTCATAGGCCGCAATTTAGGCCGGGCCGGGTGAAATGGGGTGCTGTTTCCACATCTTCATCAAAGGGTTCGCCGCATAGAATTCCGCATTTTTGTCATTCGACGGCATTTCATGCAATTCGACGCGATCGACCTGTGCATCCTCGACGAGCTCCAGCGCGACGGCGCCTTGTCCAATGTCGAACTGGCGCGCCGCATCCACCTGTCGCCCTCGCCGTGCCTGGCGCGGGTCAAGGCGCTCGAGGCGGGCGGCGTCATCCGGCGCTACGTGGCGCTGGTCGACGCCGGCGCGCTGGGGCTCGGTCTCAATGTCTTCATCTCGATCAGCCTGAAGACGCAAAGCAAGCAGTCGCTGGCCGACTTCGAGCAGCGCATCGCGGAGCATGACGAGGTGATGGAGTGCTACCTCATGACCGGCGACAGCGACTACCTGATCCGCGTCGCCGTGGCCGATATCGCCGCGCTGGAGAAGTTCATCCTCGAGCAGCTGGCGCCGATCGCCGGCATCGAGAAGATCCGTTCGAGCTTCGCGCTCAAGCAGGTGCGCTACAAGACCGCGTTGCCGCTGCCGTCATGTTGCTCCCCCCCAGGTTGAGCTCACTTCGTGTAGCTCGCCCGCCCCCTGCCGGGGGCAACACCACCGGCCTGGCGAAGCCAGTTCCGCGGTGTTTCACCAACGGGCCTGGCTACGCCGGCCACAGATCCAGCGCCCGATTTCGGCGGCTGTGCGCAGCACAGCCCGCTTGTTGGTGGGCAGCCGTGGAACCGGCTTCGCCGGGCCACTGGCTGCGCCCCCGGTAGGGGGTGGGCGCCCGGACACGCAGTGCCGGGCAACCTGGGGGCGAGCCTTATTTCGGCCAGAGGGCCCACAAGCGCAGGGGCTGGTTCACGCGCGCCGCGACGCGGCCGGCATCGGCACCGGTGCCGGCGAAGTAGTCGGCCCGCACCGCGCCGACGATGGCGCTGCCGGTGTCCTGCGCGACCACCAGCTTGGCCATCGGTACCGCCGGCCCCGGCGAGGCGAGCCAGACGGGCGTGCCGTACGGAATGCTGTCGCGGTCGACCGCGATCGACCGGCCGGCCGTCAGCGGCACGCCCTGCGCACCCACCGGCCCCGAAGCGGCATCCACCTCGCTCAGCGGCTCCTCGCGGAAGAACACGTAGCGCGGATTGCTCCACAGCAGCTGCGACAGGCGCTGGGGGTTCTGCGCCACCCACTGCTTGGTGTCGTCCGGCCACAGGCTGACCTTGGTCGCGCCCTGGCTCACCAGCCATTGCTGCACGCTGCGGTAGGGCTGCTCGTTGGTGGCCGCGAAGGCCACGCGCACCATGCGCTGCGAGCCGTCGGCCTCGGTGACGCGCAGCCGCCCCGAGCCCTGGATGTGCAGCATCAGCACGTCGATCGGATCGGCCAGCCAGGCGATCTCGCGGCCGCGCAGCGCAGTCTGGGCCTGCGGCAGCGTGTCGATCTCCTGGCGCGTGTACCAGGGCCGCTTGGCGACCAGTCCGGCGGGCACCTGGTAGAGCGGCACCGTGTGGGTCGCGGTCGGGCGGCGCGAGGCGTCGAAAACCGGCTCGTAGTAGCTGGTGAGCTTGCCATCGCTCGGACCCGCCAGCGGCTCGATGCGGAACGGCTGCAGCCGCTGCTGCATCCACTCGCGCTGCTGGTCCGGCTCGGCCAGCGCAAGCTGGCGGACCTCGCGGCACAGCGGCGCCATGGCGGCGTTCGGCCGTGCGCAGTTGGAGACCATCGCCACCCAGCCTTCGTGCAGCGCATCCTCGTTGAAGCCGGGCAATTCGGACCACGGCACCGGCGTCCAGCGGCTCTTGGGATGGGCGAGCGATCCGGTCAGGGGTCCGAGATCGCGGGGTGCGGCCGGAGTCCCGCTCGGCGTTGCCGCCGGAAAGTCGGGCTGTCGTGTGCTGAAACTGCAGCCGGCGAGCGTTGCTACGATCGCAAGTCCCACCAGCCACCGGAGTCCTTTGTTCATGGGTCTGATTTTGCTTGAAGCCCTCGGGGCCGGAATCCTGCTGGTGCTGATCGTCTGGTGGACCATGTTCTCGGGCCGCAAGGGCGGCGAGCTGGACGACACGCAGGACAGCGACGCCCCCTCGAAACGCGATTGACCCGCCGTAGTCCGAGGCCGCTTCGGGATGTCGGCCAGCGCACTACAAGCTATCAAAAATATAGCGCCATAGCAAGGCACAGCAAGCGTTTGCAGTGCCCGATGCTTCAACTGCGTGACAGGGCGGCATGGCAGGGGCAGCTTTTCGGCCCATCGCGCTCGGGATAATGGTCCTTCATCGCTTTGCACCTCGAATAGGATCGACATGAAAAAATTCGTACTCGCCACCTGCGCCGCGGCACTCGTTCTCGCGGGCTGCGCCGGCACCGGTACCGGGACCGGCATGACCGAGACGCAGCGCAACACCGGCATCGGGGCTGGCGTGGGCGCGCTCGCCGGCGCGGCGATCGGGTCGGCCACCGGCGGCAACCGGAACGCCATCGGCACCGGCGCCGCGGTCGGCGCACTGGCCGGCGCGGCCGGTGGCTACCTGTGGTCGCAGCGCATGGAAAACCAGAAGCGCCAGATGGAAGCCGCCACCCAGGGCACCGGCGTGGCCGTGACCCAGACCGCCAACAACGAGCTCAAGCTGGCGATCCCGAGCGACATCTCCTTCGATGTCGGCCGGGCCGCGATCAAGCCCAATTTCTCGCCGGTGCTCGACCAGTTCGCGAGCGGCCTGCGCAACAACCCGAACGCCGAGGTGCGCATCATCGGCCACACCGACAGCACCGGCACCGACGCGATCAACAACCCGCTGTCGATCGCGCGTGCCGCCAGCACCCGCGACTACCTGGTGGCGCGCGGCGTGCCGGCCGCCTCGATCCGGATCGAAGG